>CALWOS010000161.1 GCA_944383185.1 uncultured Oscillospiraceae bacterium | reverse complement strand
GAGAATCTATGTCAAGCAGTTTACGACCCGCGCCGTACCACCTCCCCCTCCCGCCGGGACTTCTCAAAATGGAACGGAAAACGGAAGTTATATGTCTCCCTTAGAAAGCGTGCAGTTCTATACCACTCTTGTCCGCCGGCAGATGCGGCAGAGGCCATGGATCGTTTTCATGGAGGTATACGGAGTCCTGCTAGTCTACGCGCTAGGTTTCTCTGGAACGGGCTGCGCATTATCGCCGCCCCGGATCTGGACTACGCCTGGACGATCCTCTCCGGCATCCAGCTTCGCCTTTGCACGGCTGCGGCCCGCCTGACACGCCACAGCGCCCTCTCGGAACCGGGAGAGCGCTGTCAGCTTGTCGGCATACAGAAGGCCGGCTGCAGAAATCCGCAGCCGGCCGGTTTTGATCCGCTATCTCATTTTGGGCCCTTTCCCCTCAATCCCAGGGGTCCTTGTCCCGGCCCCGGGACCAGGTGTCCCCCTCCGGGGCACGCCGCCCCTCGTCCCCGGCCGGGGGCTGGGACGGGCCGCCATCGCCGGGACCGTGCCAGGGCTGCCCGGGCTGATGGGAAGGCGCGCCGTCTGACCGCCGCCAGGGGCCGGAGCGGGGATCAGGGCCTCCCGGCGGATTCCAGGGGCCGACGCCGGGTCCGCCCCAGGCGCCCTGGTCTGCGGCCCGGACAGCCTGGTAGTACCGGGCGCCGGTCACACCGATATACGGGCTCACCCACAGCGTGAGGATCCAGCCGATCACCGGGAGAAAGCACAGCAGCGACCAGCCCAGGAAGCTCAGATCCAGCACAAAGCGCTCCCCCTTGTGCCCCTGCATCAGGCGCTTGCTCTCCCGGATGCAGTCCAGGATACCAAGCTGCGGTTCATCCAGCATGAGATAGGCCGCGAGGCTGTACCGGTACGCGGCCACGATGCCCGGGATGACAAAAAGCAGGCTCCACAGGGAGATAAGGACGCCTGTCACCAGGTTGAGGCCCAGATACTTGAGAAAATACCCAAAACCATCCAGAAGCGTAGCCATGCTGCTGGGGATGCCCCGGCTCACCTGTAGGCAGTATATGGTAAATCCCAGGCCCAGGGTGGAGGAGATCACCGTGATGGCCAGATCCAGCAGCCGGGCCATGGGCGTGACCTCCAGGAGAAAATTCACGTTGCCGGTACGGAGGAACTCGATCTGCCCTGTGAGGCGCATGCTCAATCCGCTGAGCACTATGCTCACCAGGAGATACACCAGAGTGAAAACCAGAGCGTTGGGCCGGGCGGCACGGAGGTCCTCCCGGGCCAGCCCCTTAAGCTGGACGCGGTCTATGGGCATGACAAACCATCCTTTCCCCAGAGACAACAGAAGGCACAGCAGAGGGCTGCGCATCCGGGACATTGCGTCTTTAAAAAGACTATATCATATTTCCCTTTCAGAAGCAACTGCGGCAAAAACGCCTTCCCGGTTCCTCGGCAAACTGTACAAACTTTTTCCCACCTCCCCACTCCCTGCGCCCAGTGGGAACCACTCTGGCTGAAAAGGGCTTGTCTTTCCGTGTTTTGGCACTTTGCCCATAGTCTTCCTTTCCCCGCCGTCTTTGCCGCTTGACATAACGCCATTTCTATCGTACTATATCTATGCTGTTTAAAAATATGAATCACAAGATATTGTGGCGTCATTGCGCAGGAGGTAGGGAACCCATGCTGGAGATGATTCAAAAGAGAGATGGCCGTATCGTGCCCTTTGACCGGGAGAAGATTGCTGAGGCCATTTCCAAGGCCTTCCAGGCCACCTATAAGCCCAATCACCAGGCGGAGGCCGGGCGGCTCGCCGACCAAGTCTGCGCCCTTTTGGAGGAGGAAGGGGCCGCGACGCCCGGCGTGGAGCATATACAGGATCTGGTAGAACGGGTGCTCATGGACAACGGCCATGTGGGCACGGCCAAGGCCTACATCCTCTACCGGGCGGACCGCAGCCGCATCCGGGAGATGAATACCCGGCTCATGCGTACTTACGAGGAGATCACCTTTGCCGACGCCAAGGACTCCGACGTAAAGCGGGAAAACGCCAACATCGACGGGGACACCGCCATGGGCGCCATGCTCAAGTATGGCTCCGAAGGTGCCAAGCAGTTCTATCAGATGTTTGTCCTCAACCCCGCCCACGCTCAGGCCCATACCCAGGGGGATATCCACATCCATGACATGGACTTCCTCACCCTCACCACCACCTGCACCCAGATCGACATCCGCAAGCTCTTTGCCGGGGGCTTCTCCACAGGGCACGGCTTCCTTCGGGAACCCAATGACATCAGCTCCTACGCAGCCCTGGCCTGCATCGCCATCCAGTCCAACCAGAACGACCAGCACGGCGGGCAGAGCATTGTAAACTTCGACTACGGTATGGGCGACGGCGTGCGCAAAACCTTCAAACGCCTGTACCGCCAGAACCTGGCCAAAGCCTTGATGCTCCAGCTGGACGGCGAGGACCTGGAGGAGGACGTCCGGAGCATTATGGCGCAGATTGAGAAGGACAGCGGTCTTGTTCCCACTCTGGAGGGCTGCGAGACCTACCAGGCGGCGGAGCTTCCCCTGCTCCAGGCCCGTTTTGGAGAGGCAGCGGACCTTCGGAAAGCCCAGAGCATGGCCTATCATTACGCTGTCAAGGAGACGGACCGGGCCACCTACCAGGCCATGGAGGCCTTTATCCATAACCTGAACACCATGCACAGCCGCTGCGGGGCACAAACCCCCTTCTCCTCGGTGAATTACGGCATGGACACCTCCCCCGAGGGACGCATGGCAATCCGCAATCTGCTCCTGGCCACGGAGGCGGGATTGGGCAATGGAGAGACGGCTATCTTCCCCATCCAGATTTTCCGGGTGAAGAAGGGCGTGAGCGAGTTCCCCGGGGATCCCAACTACGACCTCTTCCGCCTGGCCTGCCGGTGCAGCGCCAAGCGGCTGTTCCCCAACTTCTCATTTCAGGACGCCCCCTTCAACGCCCAGTACTATCGGGAAGGGCACCCGGAAACGGAGATCGCCTATATGGGCTGCCGCACCCGGGTCATCGCCAACACCTATGACCCGGAGCGGGAAATCAGCAATGGCCGGGGCAACCTGAGCTTCACCTCCATCAATCTGCCCCGCCTCGCCATCAAGGCCAAGGGGGACATCCAGGTCTTTTTCGAGGGCCTGGACAAGATGCTGGACCTGGTGGTGGAGCAGCTTCTGGAGCGCTTTGAGATCCAGGCCCGGAAACGGGTAAAGAACTTCCCCTTCCTCATGGGTCAGGGAGTCTGGCTGGACAGCGAGAAGCTGGGCTGGAACGACGAGATCCGGGAAGTCATCAAGCACGGTACCCTCAGCTGCGGCTTCATCGGCCTGGCGGAGACCCTGGTGGCCCTCATTGGGGAGCACCACGGCCAGAGCGAAAAGGCCCAGGCCCTGGGCCTGGACATCGTGGGCCACATGCGCCGGCGCATGGACCTGGAAAGCGAAAAGCGCGGGCTCAACTTCTCCCTCCTGGCCACGCCGGCGGAGGGGCTCTCCGGGCGCTTTGTGAAGCTGGACAAAAAGCGCTTCGGCGTCATACCCGGGGTCACGGACCGGGAGTACTACACCAACAGCTTCCACATCCCCGTGTACTTCCCCATCAGCGCCTTTGAAAAAATCCGTCTGGAGGCCCCCTACCACGCCCTCACCAACGCCGGGCACATCAGCTACGTGGAGATGGACGGTGACCCCAGCGACAATCTGGAGGCTTTTGAAAAGGTGGTCCACTACATGGCGGCGTGCGGCGTGGGCTACGGCTCCATCAACCACCCGGTGGACCGGGACCCGGTGTGCGGCTTCTCGGGCATCATAAAGGACCAGTGCCCCGGCTGCGGCAGGACGGAGGCGGACGGCATACCCTTTGAGCGCATCCGCCGGATCACCGGCTATCTGGTGGGCACCCTGGACCGCTTCAACAATGCCAAGCGGGCCGAGGAGCGGGACCGGGTAAAACACGCCGTGGGCGAGTAAAGGGAGGCGGGAGGCGCGTTGCGCATCGCAAGCTATGTACACGACAGCATTGTGGACGGGCCGGGCCTGCGCCTGACAGTCTTTGTCCAGGGCTGTCCCCACCGCTGCCCCGGCTGTCACAATCCCCAGACCCACGACTTTGCCGGCGGGAAGGCGCTGTCCGTGGCGGAGCTGGTCCGGCAGATGGATGAAAACACTCTGCTGGACGGGCTGACCCTTTCGGGCGGGGAACCCTTTGCCCAGGCGGAGGACTGCGCCGCCCTGGCCCGGGCCGCCCGGGAGCGGGGGCTGAACGTGTGGTGCTATTCCGGCTGGACGCTGGAAGAGCTCCTGCGGGACCAGCGCCCCGGCGTCCGGGAACTTCTGGAGCTTACCGACGTGCTGGTGGACGGGCCCTTCCTGCTGGAGGAGCGGAGCCTCACCTTAAAATGGCGGGGCAGCGCCAACCAGCGGGTGCTGGACCTCCCCAAAAGCCTCGCCGCCGGGGAGGCCGTCCTCTGGGATGCGCCGGCATATATCTGATGTCGGAATCAAAAGGATCATAAAATGCGCGCCCCCCAGCCAATGGCCGGGGGGCGCGCTTTGTGTCCTATGGGTGCTTTAATACTCGGCCAGGAGCTCTGTGATGGTCTTCACAAAGCGTTCCCGGTCAAGATCCAGGACCACATAGGCGTTGTGGTGTTCAAACTGGTGATCGCTGTAGATGTCCGTGACGGTCTTGCCCAGGGTGAGGCTGCTCTGGGTCTCCACATAGACGCCGCCCTCGTCCCCGGAGAACATGTCCGGGAAAAACACATAGAACAGGGCGCACACGTCGTGGAAGCTCACGCCGGGCAGCCCCAGCCCGGTGCAGAACTGCATAGCCCGGCGGGTGCTCTCCCGGAAGAAGCGGCGCACATCCCCGCCGGCAGCGGCCGCCGCGTCGATCTCCCCGTCGGTGAAATAGGCCTTCATGGTCACGTCCAGGCCGCACATCACCACCGGGATGCCGGACTTGAAGACGCACTGGGCCGCATGGGGATCCACATAGATGTTGAACTCCGCGCAGGGGGTGCAGTTGCCGCCGATGGCCGCGCCGCCCATGATGACGATGCGCTTGAGGTATTGGGGCAGATCCGGGTATTTCACAACGGCGTTGGCGATGTTGGTCAGGGGGCCCACCGCCACCAGCTCCAGCTCCCCTTCATACTTCCGGGCGGCGGCATAGAGGGCGTCCCAGGCCGGCTCCGGCCTGTTCTGGAGGGGGGGCAGGGGCAACTCCGCGCCGCCCAGGCCATCCTCCCCGTGGATATAGGTGGCAATGGTCAACGGCCGGAACCAGGGCTTGTCCGCGCCCTTGTAGATGGGGTAGTCCGCCCCCATGAGGGCGGTCAACCGGTGGCAGTTGGCGTAGGTCTTCTCCAGCTCCACATTGCCGGCCACGGCGCTGATGCCCACCAGCTCCGCCTGGGGCAGCTTATGGGCGCACAGGAGCGCCGCAGCGTCATCCACGCCGGTGTCGCAGTCAATCCATACGGGAATCTTCTTCATGCCTCACGCCTCCTTTTCCTGGTAATACGCCGCGGCCTCCACCAGGAGGTCCGCGAAAGCCTGCCGGTCAATGTCCAGGATCACCTTGGCGTTGGGGGCCTTGCCGGCGATGCCCCGGAAGTCCCCGATGGTGGCGCCCCGGCAGTATTCGCCCTGAGTCTCCACCGCCACATACATCTCCTGCATGGTGAGGATCTCCGGCCGGACCAGGGCCGCCACGGCCACCGCGTCGTGGACCGGGGCGCCGGGGTAGCCCATTTTCCGGTGGAATCCATAGAAAAACTCCAGCCAGTCGGCCACGACCTGAGAGACCTTGTTGCCTACGGCCCGGATGCGCTGGAAGTCCTCCGGGAAGATGAGGGCCTTTTCCGTCACGTCCAGCCCGGCCATGATGATGGGGATGCCCGAGGAAAAGACCACGTCCGCCGCCTCGGGATCCACCAGGATGTTGAACTCCGCAGCGGGAGTCCAGTTGCCGAATTGGACACCGCCGCCCATCAGGGAGATCCGGGCGATCTTGCTTTTGAGCTCCGGATGGGCCAGGAGCAGCGCCGCCACGTTGGTCAGCGGCCCCGTAGGCACCAGGGTGACCGGCTCCGGGTGGCGCTCCAGGATCTCCGCCATGACCTCGATGGCGCTCTTGGAGTGGGGCGGGAAGGCCGGCTCCGGCAGGGCCGGGCCGTCCAGGCCAGACTCCCCGTGGACCGTGGGGGCGATGATGGGGTCCCCCACCAGAGGCAGGGCCCGGCCCATGGCCACCTGGGTCTCCAGGCCGATGAGGGCGCAGATGCGCTGGGCGTTGTAGGTGGTCTTTTGGATGGTCTGGTTGCCGCACACGGAGGTGACGGCCAGGATATCCAGCATGGGGCTGGCCTTGGCCAGCACCCAGGCAATGGCGTCGTCATGCCCGGGGTCGCCGTCCAGGATCACCGGGATCTTTTTCTGTTCCATCACAAGCATGTTCCTTTCCAAAACGGGCCGGCGGCAGGAAGCCGCCGGCCTCTTTCGCGCAGAGGGGAATCAGGCCTTGGAGGCCAGCTTTTCCAGCGCGGCGGCAGAGTGCTGGTGCTTGGCGCGCCGGCGGGCCACCAGGGCAAAGACAACCAGGCCCAGGATGGTGACCACGTAGGGGATGGGAGAAACCAGGTTGGAGTCCACGCCGATGGCGGAGACCTTGATGCCAAAAGCCTGGGCAAAGCCAAAGACCATGGCCGCCAGCATGGAGCCCAGAGGCTCCCCGGCGCCCATTGCCTGGGCCGCCAGGGCGATGAAGCCGCGGCCTGCCACCATGTCCTGGGACCAGCCCATAGCGTAGTACATGGACATGAACGCGCCGCCCAGGCCCGCCATGGCGCCGGAGAAGGCGATGGCAATATACTTGATGCGGATGACGCTGATACCTACGGAGGAGGCGGCGTTGGGGTTCTCGCCCACGGAGCGGATGTTCAGGCCCAAGCTGGTCTTATAAAGCATGACCCAGGTCAGGAACACCAGGATAAAGGCCAGATACGTCAGCACGCTGTGCCCCGAAAGGATGGGCCCCAGGATAGGGATATCCTCCAGGAGGGGGATATGCACGGCGGGGATTTGCAGGTTCGCCGTGATGAGGGAGGTGGTGGAGGCCATGGCCCGGCCTTCTGTGAGATTGGTAATAACGCGGACCAGGAAGAGCATGCCGCCGCTTCCCACCATATTCATGGCAATACCGGTGAGGATGATGTCCGTTTTCAGGTTAAACGCAAAGAAACCCATGACAAAACCCAAAACGATCCCCACAGCCAGGGCCACCAGCACACCCACATACCAGGCGCCGCTCCAGTAGGCGGTCAGGGAGCCGAAAAGTGCCGAGGACATCATGATGCCCTCCAGACCGATGTTGGAGATGCCGGCCTTTTCCACCACCACGGCGCCCAACGTCGCGAAAAGGATGGGCGCGGTGATGCGGAAAATCGAGTAGAAAAAGTCGATGGTAAAAACCATACTCAGGAAATCAAGCATTGCTCTCCCCTCCTTCCACGGAAGCCGCCTTCAGGCGCAGCTCCTCCTGGGTGCTCTTGACCACCAGGCGCTGGCGGTAACGGCTGAGGAACTGCTCCGCCGCAAAGAACAGGAAAATGCACGCCTGGATGATGTCGATGAGCTGGTTGGGTACGCCGCAGTAGGTGGCCATGAGATTGCAGCCTTTGTCCAGATAAGCGATGAAAAACGACGCAAAGGGCACAAATATGGGATTATTCCCGGCAAGGATTGCGATGGTAATGCCTGTCCAGCCATAGCCGGGAAGGGAGCGCCAGGCATAGGTCTCATACCGGCCCAGCATCTCCAGCCCGCCGCCCATGCCGGCCAGCACGCCGCCCAGAACATGGGCCAGGACGATGACACCGGCCACCTTCATGCCGGAGTACATGGCAAAGTCCTTGTTGATGCCGATCATACGGATGGCATAGCCCCAGCGGGTGCGGTACATAAACAGGGCAATGAGCACTACAAAAACGATCGCCACCACAAAGCCCCAGCTGAGCTTGGAGCCGTTGTCCACCAGCTGCGGCACCTGGGCTGTAGACTCGAAGGGATAGCTCTGGATCTGGCCCTTGGACTTGTCGGAAAGGTGGGCGTTCATCAGGTAACTGATGACGTACATGACCACATAGTTGAGCATCAGGGAGCAAACCATCTCGCTCACGCCCAAACGGGTTTTCAGCAGCGCGGGGATGAGCATCATCAGCCCACAGGCCACCGCGCCCATAAGGATACAGAACACCACATGTATTCCGGCGGCCATGGGGACATAGATCGCGCACATAGCAGCTACAAAAGCGCCCAGGAGGGCGCCGCCCTCTGCGCCCATGTTGAATTCATTGGCGGAGAACATCACGCACACGCCGAGACCCGTGAAAATGGTGGGGATCATGGCCGCCAGGATGTCGCTGAGGTTCTTGGTGTTGAGGCCGCCGCTGCTGCGGAACAGCGGGCCGATGAGAAGCTGCCGGAGGGCGTCCCCCGTAGCAGCCAGCTTTTCCGCCAGGCTCTCGCCTTCTGAGCTGATGAAGATCAGCAACGTGGCCACAGCCAGGGCGATAAGGATGGCTGCCAGGCCGCGCACCAGGGAGAATACGATACTTCTCTTTCTATTCATGGCATACCCTCCTGACCTGTTCCTCCGGCTGCCGTTTCAGCCCCAGCATGTACTCACCCATGATTTCGTCGTTCAGCTCCCGGGTGTCTTCAAAGTAGGCGGCGATCTTGCCGCCGTACATGACGATGAGGCTGTCCGAGAGCTCCATCACCTCGCTCAGGTCCGCGGAGATCAGCAGTACGGCGATGCCGCTGCGGCTGAGTTCCACCAGTTTTTTGCGGATGAACTCCGTGGCGCCTACGTCGATGCCCCGGGTAGGCTGGTCTGCGATGATCAGTACGGGATCGTTGGAAAACTCCCGGGCGACAACCACTTTCTGGATGTTGCCGCCGGAGAGCATTTTCACTTTTTGCTTTCCGGATTTGCAGAGGATGAGGTAGTCCTCGATGAGTTTTTTGCAGCTATCGTGTATAGCGTTCATATTGAACAGGGGGCCGCGGTTGAGGTCCTTGCTCCCGCACCGGTCGGAGATCAGGTTTTCCTCGATGGTGCCGTCCCCGGCAATGCCAAAGACCATGCGGTCCTCCGGTACCAGGGAGACGCCCTTTTCCCGGATCTTCCGCTGAGGCAGGCCCAGGATATTCTCCCCGTTTACCGTGGCGGTGCCGGCATTGGGGGTGTTGAGGTTGAAGAGCATATCCACCAGTTCCTTCTGGCCGTTGCCCTCCACGCCGGCGATGCCCAGGATCTCCCCCTTTCGCACGGAGAAGGAGACCTTGTCCAGCATCTTTTTGCCCCACTCGTTCACGTACTCCATGTCCCGGACTTTCAGCACCGTGTCCGTGGGCTTGGCCACATCCTTCTGGACGGAGAGGACCACGTCCCGGCCCACCATGAGGCGGGAGATCTCCTCTTTTGTAACGTCCCTGGTGTTATGTACGCCCATGGATTTTCCGCCCCGGAGAATGGTGAGCCGGTCGGTGATCTCCATGATTTCGTTGAGCTTGTGGGAAATGAAGATAATGGTATAACCCTGTTCTTTCAAATGAATGAGCTCTTTGAACAGCTCCGTTGTTTCCTGGGTTGTGAGGACGGCCGTGGGCTCGTCCAGGATGAGGATCTTCGCGCCGCGGACCAGCGCCTTGAGGATCTCCACCTTCTGCTTCATGCCCACGGGGATGTCCATGACTTTGGCGTCCGGCTCCACATGGAGGTTGAAGCGCTGGGAATACTCTTTGGTGATTTCCACAGCCTTTTTGTAATCAATAAAAATGCCGCTTTTCTTGGGCACGATGCCCAGGACCATATTTTCCGCCACCGTCAGGCTGGGAACCAGCATAAAGTGCTGGTGGACCATGCCGATGCCTTTGGAAATGGCCACCGTGGGGGAGGTGAGGTTCACCTTTTCCCCGTTGATGATGATCTCGCCCGATGTGGGCTGTTCCAGGCCGAAAAGCATCTTCATCAGTGTGGACTTTCCGGCTCCGTTCTCTCCCATCAGCGCGTGGATCTCTCCTTTTTTCACAAACAAATCCACGTCCTGATTGGCAGCGATACCGTTGGGATACACCTTGGTGATCCCCTTCATCTGTACAACATACTCTTCAACACTGTTTTCTGCCGCTGCCCTTGCTTCTGCCATTCAGATTCCTCCCACTCCTTTGGATATTTCGCGGCGACCCCGTATGTCCGCCCCAGGGCATCAATGCGAAAAGGGAGGCTCATGAGCCCCCCATATTTTTGACGGGCGGGGCGGCTGTGTCGGCCACAGCCCTCCCCGGTCAAAGCCGCCGCCCTTCGCCCGCGCCGAATCGGAGGTCGCTCCGGCAGGGGCGCTTTTGGGACCGCGGCATGCCCAGCGGGTGCTCCGGACATACCGGCTCCCCCGTATGGACTGCATTTTGCGGGAGTACATCCACGAAAACCGGGAGAGGGGGCCAGGGACAGCCCCCTCCCTCGTTCATGTATGTTTCTCTATACTGCTCTCTCCGTCAGTGGCAAGCTTTAGGGACGCACGGAGTCGCGGAGCTCTTCCAGAGCGCCGGACTCATCGCCGATGGCGGTGGGAACGGTGAGCTCGCCGGAGACGATGGCTTCCTGAGCGGCCTCCACAGCGGCCTTGGTCTCATCGGAAGCATAGGTGGCATAGTTCTTGTCGGTCACGATGCCGACGCCGCCCTCAGCGATACCCAGGAGGATGTTCTGGCCAAACAGGTCCTCGCCGGCATCCCACTGGTCGAAGAACCACACCAGGGAATCGCCGATGTTCTTCAGGCCGGAGGAGAGGGTGATGGCAGCCAGGTCAGCGCTCAGGGTGAGCTCCTGGTCGGAGTCCACGCCGATGAACCAGGCCTTGCCAGTCTCCAGAGCGGCTTCCACAGCGCCGTTGCCGGCGTTGCCCGCGCAGCCCCAGATGATGTCGCAGTTGTTGTCATTGATCATGGACAGGCCATACTCCTTGGCGATGGCGGTGTCCACATAGTCGTTGGTGTAGCGGGTGTCGACCTTGATGTCGGGGTTGACGCTCTGGGCGCCCAGGATGTAGCCATAGAGGAAGTCGTTGATGACGGGGCTGTCCACGCCGCCGACGAAGCCGATGACGGCATCCTCATTGATCATGTCCAGGGTGGTGTCGGTGGTCATGGACGCGGCGAACACGCCCACCAGGTAGCCCATGTCGTTCTGCTTGTAGTTGATGTTTACCACGTTGGGCTGGGAGGCCTCGGAATCGTAGATCAGGTACTTCTGATCGGGATACTCGGCCGCGACCTCGTTCAGATAATCGGGCATCTGGTAGGTGCCGCAGATGATGAGGTCATACTCGCCGGACTCGGACACCTCGTACAGCGTGCTCAGCCAAGTGGGCTGATCTTCCTCAGTGCCGCCCATCTCGATGGTGGTGTAGGTGATGCGGCCGGCCGCCTCCAGCTCTTCCAAACCGGACTCGCAGGAGTCAAAGAAGGACTTGTCGCCCAGGTTGCCGTTGACCAGGTTGCAGACGTTGTAGACCTTCGCGGGGGCCTCGGTCGCAGGCGCTTCGGTGCTGGGAGCTTCCGTAGCGGGAGCCTCAGTGGCAGGGGCGTCCGTCGCTGGAGCCTCGGTCTCCGTGGTGCCGCCGCAGGCGGCCAACGCAAAGACCATGGCCAGGGCAAGGATCATTGCCAGGACTTTTTTCATTTTGCATTTCCTCCATAGTTTAGTTTTGTCTCATAGAGACAGGTTAATTGTACCTTATGTCAGTAAAAATGTCAATAAATTTGCTGGCGGTAGTGGAAATAAACAAAAAATTTGCCATCATTTTCCCCAGTTTGCCCATCCGGCAGGCTTGACGCTGCCCGCAAAGTGATACTATAATAAAAATGTATTCTTCATGCGATCATGAGCCTTTGAAAAAGCCATCTTGCGCGAAGCGTCTGCCCGCCGGCTGTTTTCCCGTCCAGGCAGGGCGCAAGCAGAGGAGGAATAATAATTATGTCAACTTATCCTTTCCCCAAGCTGGACCTGCACCTCCATCTGGACGGTTCCATGCTGCCGGAAACCGCCTGGGAGCTGGCCCAGGCGCAGGGGATCCAGCTTCCGGCGGACAATCTGGAGGATTTCCGCCGCTTCATTGTGGTCAGCGCCGACTGCCGGAGCGTCAACGAGTATCTGGAACGTTTTGAGCTGCCCCTCCAGCTTCTCCAGGATAAGGCCAGCCTCGCCCGGGTAACCCGGGAGCTTGTCTGCCTGCTGGCGGAGCAGGGCCTGGCCTACGCGGAGATCCGCTTCGCCCCCCAGCTCCACTGCCGGAAGGGGCTGACCCAGCGGGACGCGGTGGACGCGGTTCTGGAGGGCCGGGCCCAGGGCCTGGCCGCCCATCCGGAGATCGGGATCAACATCATCCTCTGCACCATGTGCGTGGGCACGGAGGATGTGAACCGGGCGGAAAACCTGGAGACGGTAAACCTCGCGCCGGAGTACCTGGGCAAAGGCGTGGTAGCCGTGGATCTTGCGGGAATGGAGGGGATTGTCCCGCTGCGGAACTTCGCCTATGTCTTTGACCGGGCCAAGGAGCTGGGCCTTGCTTTCACCTGCCACGCCGGGGACAGCCAGGACGCGGAGACGGTGCGGGACGCCATGGATTTCGGCGCCAAACGCATCGGCCACGGGCACACCGTTTTTGAGGACAAGGCGCTGTGCCAGCGGGCCATCCGGGACGGCGTCACCTTTGAGATCTGCCCCACCAGCAACATCCAGTGCGCCGCCCGGGAGAGTTATCAGGCACATCCGGCCAAGGCCATGCTGGATATGGGCATGCGGGTGACCATCAATACGGACAACATGATCCTCTCGGACATCGACCTGGAGCGGGAGTACGCCCACTGCCTGAACGAAATGGGCTTTACCATGGAGGACCTGAAAACCTGCAGCCGTTATGCCATCGAGGCCGCCTTCCTGCCCCAGGAGGAAAAGGACAAGCTTCTCGCGCAGCTGCGTTAACGGCCGGTGAGGCCACCGGAAACAGGAAAAATATAATTTGGAAAGGAGTAAAACCGTATGGCAGAGTATGAACTCATCATCGAGCGCAAACAGCCCCCCTGCGGGAGCAAGCCGTCCAAACTTTACGATTTCCAAACCGTGACCACAGACGACCCGGAAGGGTATGTCCGCGCCCACGAGGCGGACACCGCCGGCCTCCAGGTGGAGAAGAAGGCCAACGGGGAGACGGAAATCACCCTGGGCGAAGGCTTCAACGAGATCCGCTATATTTTCTCTCCCCAATGAAAATGTGCTGTCCGCACAATCCAGGAATCACAAAAAGCCCGCCGGTTTTTAAAACCGGCGGGCTTTTTGATTCGGCTTTGCGCAAATCACAGCAGCGCCCCCTGGAGCCGCTTCAGGCTTTCGGCTTCCGCCTGCGGCAGAGGATGGGGATGAGTACGGCGGTGGCAATCACCACGGCTGCCACCAGGCAGATGGCCAAGATGGAGAAACCTCCCGCCCCAGCGGGCAGTTCCTCCGCCGGCGGCACCAGCTCCGGCAGGGAGAGCAGGGTGGGGTCCGGGTCCGGAGTGATGTTCTCCGGATCGGAGAGGCAGACCCAGCGGTCCATCCGGCCATAGAAATAGGTCACATGGCCCCAGGTCTGACCGCCGGCGTCCACATAGCATGCCGTTACCAACCGGGAGGCATCCCCTTCCGGGCCAAGCCAGTCCCGGACCTCATCCCCGGTCCAGGTGAGCGGCTCCGCGCCACAGTGGGGGTAATCCCAGAAGGCCACAGTTTCCGCCTGAGCAAAGGCGTCCAGAAAGGCGCCGTCCAGGTCCGTGAAGGTGCCGCCATATTGCTGGGCAAAGGTTTTGCTGTCCGCGTGAGGCGCCAGCTCCGTCTCCCGGACCCAGCCCAGGAGGGAGAAGGCCCACTGTGCCGGGTCCTCCTCCCCTGCCAGGCCCACCCAGCGCGCCCCGTCGCCGTCCGTATAGGCCCAGGCGCCCCAGACCTCCTCCCCGTTCAGCAGGGCGCTCTCCCGGAGCGCCTGGTCCGGGGCGGCATAGACGCTCACATAGCCCTCGGGGCCGTTTAGCGTATAGTACCGGTCCTGGTACGTGCACGCCTGGTAATGGTCCTCCAGAAAGTCGTCCCGGAACTCCGGCAGCACGTCCGCCGCCGCGGGCGGCGCCAGGTACGCAATCAGCAGCCCGGCGAGAAGCACTGTGGTGAGATTCCGCTTCATGGGATTGCCCTCCTTTTCCGTTTCCATATGTTCAAAGCCGCAGCTCCAGGGCCGACAGCAGCAGGCCCAGGCCCAGGGAAGCGCCGTTAGCTGCGGCGCTCAAGCGGAAAGGCCGGGGAATGTTTCGGCCATAGCGCCGGTAATAGAACCCCTCCACGGCGAAAGCCCCCAGTTCCAACGCCGCCGCCAGCAGAGGGGATGGCCACAGAAGATGGCACAGCCCCACCGCCGGGTTGGTCACGAGGTTCACCAGCCCCGCCAGAAGCAGGTCCCGCCCCCGCAGCCTCCAGAGGTACGCCACTGGAAGCTCCATCGCAAGGGTCAGGGCCAGGGCCTCCCCCAAGGCGATCAGCACGGCTGCCGCCTCCCCTCCGTCAGCCCCCACAGCAGCGGCGGCAGGGACGCCAGGGCCTGCGCCGCCAAAAGCCCCGGCCCGGCCAGAGACGGCTGCCAGCCCAGGGCGCCGGGAAGATAGCCCAAAAAGAGTGCGAAAGTGAGCATGCCGAAGACAAAGCCCTTGGCCCCTGGTAGCAGCCGCCCCGCCGCCCAGAGGCTCAGAGGCATGGTCATCTGGAAAAGTCCCGTGGCCAGAAGCCCCGGCAGGGGCAAGGCCGAGGCAAGGAAGAACGCTGCGGCGAGGCCCAGGCTCCCCGCCGCGGCGGACCTTTCCCCGAAGCGGTCCGCCGCCAGGCCCCCCAGGGCCTTTCCCGCCGCCGTTGCCGCCGCGGCGGCAAGACCCAGGGCAAAGCCTGTTTTCCAAGGGAAGGCCCAGGCCGTCCCCGCCCAGGACCGGAGCGCCACCACGGCAAAGAGGCACAAAAGGGCCAGGGCCTGCCGGGCGCTGATCCGGAGCGCCAGCGGCGCGTTCTCCGTCCGGCGGCACAGGCGCAAAATTGCAAGCGTCAACAGCGCCAGAATCAGAGGCGGCAGCGCCCAAAGAGCTCCAGCCTCCCACCGGCGCAGCGCGCCCCCCAGAAAGACGCCCAGGGCCCCTGGCGCCACAAACAGCCCCAACGGCGCACAGCGCTCCCGGCAGTGATTCAGGCAGTCCAGCCCGCCGCCCAGGTGGAACAGCGCGTTCCCCACTCCGGCGGCCACGCCACCCCAGATGCCCGGAAGGGCGTAAGCCGCGGCCAGGAGCAGGCAGCCGCCGGCGGCAGTCTCCCGGTTCCGGTTCAGGCGGTCCGCCAGAAGCCCCAGGGGCATCTGAAGGGCGAAGGCACAGAAGTTATAGATAAGGAGCAGCCCCAGCCCGCCTCCCAGCCGGCCCTGGACCAGCAATGCGCAGGCAAAATCCACAAAAAAATGGGAAAGGGCATAGAGAGACATCGACCGCCTGTCCATGCTCTCGCCCCCTTCCCTGTCGCTTTTGCCTGTTCAGACGCGTCTCCGGGAAAAAAGTTCCGCCGGCGGAGACGTTCCCGGCGACAGCCTCCGACGGTACGGCACATAGCCAACTTTGCTCTGCTTTTGCACGGCAAAAAAGCGGGAGCCGGAAAAACCGGCTCCCGCCAACTCGTCCAGAGCACCTTTCCAGGCAGAGCTTTCGCGGGGCATGCTGGTCGCGCTGAAAGCCCGCGTGCGCCGTGAAGCGCCGAAAATTTACCGCCTGTCTTTCGTCTCTCAACGCGGAAGCAGCTCCGGGCGCTCCGTCTGTTCCCGGACATCCCAGAACATCCTGCCGTACCAGTAATTGGAGTGCCGGATGATAACGCCGTCCCGTTTATGCCCCTCCATATAGGCGAATATTTTCTCCGCCGCGCTCTCGTCCGCTTTGTTTTCCGCGCGGAATATGCGTGCGTAGCGCTCTGCCTCCTCTATGGATGGGGACAGGGCGTCCGTGTGCTCCTGCCGGTAATAGCTCAGCTCAGGGTAGTAGCCCCGCAGCCACAGCAGGTTGAAAAGCGCGTAGAAGTTCCGCCCATGGCCGCCGTGGGAGGGCGTGTACGCACAGCCGAACACTTCCTCGCTGAGGCGTTTTTCCAGGTCGTTGTACCAGAAAACGAAACAGGAATAAAAGCAGTATTTCCGGCTGAGCCGTATCATCTTTTCCACGCAGTCCATATTGGACACCGCCGGCGTAATGCAGGCGAACGTCAAATCATAGGGGCCGCCCAGCTGGGCGTTGTCCATGTCGGGAAAATCCCCCACCAAATAGGAGATATGGGGACACGCCGCCGTAGTTTCTTTCGCGTTGCGGATCATCTGCGGGGAAATATCGACGCCCATCACCCGCCCGGCCGTTTTGCCGAACTCCGCGGCAAAGAAGCCGGGGCCGCAGCCGATGTCCAGGACCTCACACCCCTGGGTCAGGAGGCCGTGGCCCCGCAAAAAACCAGCGGTATCCTGAATCCGCTCGGCCATATTCTCCCGGAAGCGCTGGGAGTGGGCCATGGACTGCTCCCAGTCGTATGCCAGGCGGTCCCATACCGCGATATCAGACAGGCGCGGGGGGCGCTTCTTCCCCCAAATGCCGAGAAAGCTGTCGTACAAGCCGGAATTATTCATAAGATGGATCCTCCATAGCGGATGCCCCGAGGGTACCCGGGGCATCCGCCTGTTCTTTCTTACCAGCCGGTGGACGGGGTGCGGAGCTGCTCGTCGGTGAGGGACAGGCCGTAGAAAAGCTGGTGGAAGTCGTACATGTCGTCGTAAAGCTGCTGCCAGGCGGCGTCATCATCGCTGTGGTAGAGTATGCAGTTCATCCACTCGATGCCCAGGACCGCGGCCATACCGTCGCAGGAGGTGTACTGGAGGGGCACATAGACCTGCCCGTTCTGCACGGCGCTCAGGCCGCTGAATTCCTCGCTGTTCATCAGCTCGTCCCGCATGTCCACGGTCTGGCAGACGATCACGTCCGGATCCCAGGTCATGATCTGTTCTGTGGTGACCGTGATGGTCTGGTTGTCCACCTGGTCAAGCTCATCGCTGACGTTGATGCCGCCCGCCGCAGTGAGGGTGGTGGCATACACCGTGTTCGCGCCGGGGACGCCGTGGAGGTCAGGGCTGCCGTTGGAACCGGCGAACATCACGGTGTACTTGTCCTCGTCCGCCATCTGGGAGACCTCCGCGTCCACCCGGTCCATGATGCCCTGGACGAAGTCAGCCATTTCGTTGCCCTCTTCTTCATTGCCCAGGAGCTGGCCCACCAGCCGGTAGGAACCCGCCTGGTCTGTGACAGGGGCCTTGACGATGCAGACCACCGGGATGCCCGTGGTCTCCTGGAGCTGGTCGGCGTTGGTGTCCTGGGTCAGGGTCAGGATCAGGTCCGGCTCCAGATCCAGGACGGTCTCCGGGTCAATGCCGGACATCCAGGTGCTGGTGACCGGCAGGGTACGCAGCCACTCCAGCGTCTCCTCCGGAATGTATCCGGCCTCAGAGACGGCGTCCTCCGCCACGTACAGCTTGGAGTAGTTGGCGTCGATGTTGATGAGCTTCTCCCCGCCCAGGCGCCAGCTGATATAGGTGGGCACAGGGTGCAGGGACATGACCCGGTTCACTTCCCGGGGCACCTCTACCTCACGGCCCGCCTGATCCACGATCGTATAGGTATCGGACGTATCTGTCTCCGGCGCCGCACTGGGGCTCGCCGTCGTTTCCTCCGGCGTCTGGGTCTCGGGGGGCGCCGTATCATTAACAAGACTGTTTCCACAGCCGGCCAGCGCCGACATCAGCAAAATCA
>CALWOS010000160.1 GCA_944383185.1 uncultured Oscillospiraceae bacterium | reverse complement strand
CCGGCTTTCATCTTTGCTTGTTTGTGGTTATACCGGTTGATCCAATTCTTGACCTGTGACTTACTTAATCCAAACCGGTCTGCTATCTCTTGCCGCGTAGCACCTCCTTGTCGCATTCTCAGAATTTACTATTCCAATGCCTCTTTCTGTGTGTCGTTCCTTCGGTTCATACGAACGCCCCCTGTAGTGTTACATTTTCCTACACAGGGGGCGTTTTGTCTATTGTCTGTTTTTACTGGTTCGGTTCAGACCTTGGGCCGGGGAAGGCTTTGCTTTTCCGTGCTACAGGCGGACGCGGAAGCGGATAGTATGGCTGTCGGGGGCCTGGACCGTGATATCGCCGTGGTGCCGCGCGGCAATGGCCTGGGCGATGGAGAGGCCGATGCCCCAGCCGCCGCCGGCGGTGCGGGCCGGATCGGCCCGGTAAAACCGGTCAAACAGGCGGGAAAGATCCGTTTCCCCTACGGCGGCGAAGGTGTTGTCCACGGTGAGCACCGGGTGCCGCCCTCCGGAGAGGGACAGGCGGATTTCCCCTGCCGGGTCGCAGTACTTTCCGGCGTTGTCCAGGAGTATGGAAAAAAGCTGGCGGATATCGGGGGCGCTGCCGGTATACAGCACGTCCGGAGCAAGGTCCGTCACCAGCGTCCTGCCGCTTTTCGCCATAGCGGGAGCGAAGGCGGCAGCCGCCTCCTCCGCCATCTCGCTCAGGGAGAAGCTCTCCCGCTCCGGGCTTTCCGCCGCCTCGTCCATTCGAGAGAGCTGGACCAGGCGGTCTACCAGGGCCGTCATGTCGTCCGCTTCATCCCGGATATCCGTGAGCCACTCGCTGGGGCCCTGCTCCTCCTCCAGAATTTCCAGGTTGGCGCGGATGAGGGTCAGGGGGGTCTTGAGTTCGTGGGAGGCGTCGGTGACAAAGCGCTTTTGCCGCTCCTCGCTCTCCGCCGCGGGCTTTACCGCCCGGCGGGAGAAGAATACCACCAGCGCCAGCACCACCAGGCTCCCGGCCACAAACACCCCGGCCGCGGCCAGGAGAAAGCGGCGGTGCATCTCCCGGGTGTCCGTGCCGCTGATGAACACCGCCATCATGCCCTCGTCGGTGTCGTATAGCTTATAGCGGAAGTCCCCGTCCCAGCCCCGGGCGCTGCCCCGGGCCAGAGCCCGAGTGGCATAGGCCTCCGCCTCCGCCTCCGTGACGCTGGCAATGGCCCGCAGGTCCACGGAGGCCACCTGGCCTGCACTGTCGATGCGGACGGTGAAAAAGCGGGTGGTGAAGGGGGACTCCCGGTTCAGTCCCTCCGGCGGGTGGGGCTGGCCCTCCCAGGCGGGGAAACTGCCGCCGTTTTCCGCTACCACGTCCGCCAAAGCGTCCAGGGCTCGCGCCGTCTGCACGTCTGTCACCAGGAAGATGGCCGCGAGCAGCGCCAGGAACACGCCCAGGAAAGAGAGCGTGCAGATGCGGATGAAGCGCCTGCGCAGCCGGTAGATCATTCCCGGGCCTCCAGGACATAGCCGGCGCTGCGGACGAAGCGGATGGACACCGGGGCGCCCAGCTGGGCCAGTTTTTTTCGGATGTTGGAGATGTGGACCCAGATCACGCTCACATCCGCCTCGCTGTCCCAGCCCCAGACATGGGCCATGATCTCGTCCACGGTGACGATAAAGCTGGGGCGTTGCATGAGCATCTCCATGATCTGGAACTCCCTGCCGCTGAGGGACTGGGTCCCGCTGCCGCAGCTGAGGGTATAGGAGGAGCGGTTGAGCTGGAGGGGGCCGGCCCGGAGCAGGTCCGGCAGATAGTTGTCCTTCCGCCGGAGCATGGCCCGGACCCGGGCCAGGAGTTCCGCCGTGGAGAAGGGCTTGGCCAGGTAGTCGTCCGCCCCGGCGTCCAGGCCCTCCACCCGCTGGTATACCTCACTCCGGGCGGTGAGGAAGAGCACTGGGGTGGATACCCCCTGGCTCCGGATACGGCGCAGTACCTCCAGCCCGTCCAGACCCGGGAGCATGATGTCCAGCACCAGGCCGTCGTATTCCGCCGTCTCGGCGTAGGCCAGGGCGTCCGTTCCCGTGGAGACCGCGTCCACCACGTATTGATTCCGCTGGAAGATATGCTTCAGGGACTTGAGCAGCCTGGACTCATCTTCCGCCAAGAGCAGTTTCATACGTCTTTCCGCCTTCCTGATATCCAGATGCCGCCGCCCCCCGGGCAGCGGTTTTCTTTATAGTAGGCCCTGAGCCTAAAAACGGCTTTAAAGAAAGGGGAAAATCTTTAGGCGGGTTTTAGCCGCCGGGGCTATCATTCTATGGAAAAGCCCTGCTGCCGGCGGAGAGGAACGCCGGCAAAGGAAAGGGGCGGGAATGGAGGATGATCAGCGCGTTATGATCGCAGTGGAGCATTTGACCAAACGATATGGCGAGCTCGCGGCGGTGGAGGACCTGAGCTTCCAGATCGGCGAAGGCCACGTATACGGCTTCCTGGGCCCCAACGGGGCGGGGAAGTCCACCACCATGAACATCATGGCCGGGTGCCTGTCCGCCACGGCGGGAACCGTGCGCATTGACGGCCACGATATTTTTGAAGACCCCAAAGGGGCCAAAAGCTGCATCGGCTATTTGCCGGAGCAGCCGCCTCTCTACGGGAACGACACCCCGGAGGAGTACCTGGCCTTTGTGGGGGAGGCCAAGGGGCTCCGGGGGGAGGCGCTCCGGCAGCAGCTCCGTGAGGTGACGGAGCGCACGGGGATCGGCCCGGTGCGGCACCGGCGCATCGGGGAGCTGTCCAAGGGCTACTGGCAGCGGGTGGGTATTGCCCAGGCCCTTCTGGGCCGCCCAGGCTTCGTCATTCTGGACGAGCCCACCGTGGGACTGGATCCCCACCAGATTTTGGAGATCCGGGAGTTGATCCGGGAACTGGGGGAGAGCCACACGGTGCTCTTCAGCTCCCACATCCTCTCGGAG
>CALWOS010000159.1 GCA_944383185.1 uncultured Oscillospiraceae bacterium | reverse complement strand
CCGCCGGTGCAGCTCTCCGCCGCGGCCAGGGTCCGCCCGGTCTCCGTAAGGCGGCGGAAGGCCGCGTCCTCCAGGCTCTCCACGTCCACGCCGTAGATGAGCTCCCCCAGCTTCTCTTGGACCTCGGCCAGTACCGGGGCCATCATGGCCTCCGCCGCCTTCGGGTCATGGGCCTTGGCGGTGAGGCGCAGGAGCACCTCCCCCTCCTTGGCGTAGGGGGCCAGGGTGGGGTTTGTGAGGCGGTTCATCAGCTCCCGGAGCCGGAACTCCACGGCGCTCTCCCCCTCCCCGAAGATCCGGAGGTTGTGGGTGTAAATGTGGGCGTCGGAGAGGCCCTGGAGATAGGGCATGGCCCGGTGGCGGAACATGGCGTTGCACTCCCGGGGCGGGCCGGGGAGCATGACGCAGCGCACCCCGTCCACTTCAAAGGCGCAGCCCGGCGCGGTGCCCCAGTCGTTCTGGAACACGGTGCAGCCCCGGGGGAGATAGGCCTGCTGGAGGTTATTTTCCGTCATCTCCTTGCCGATGCGGGCAAAGTAATCCCGCATCCGGTCCGCCGCCTCCTGGTTGAACTCCAAAGGCAGGCCGAAGGCCTCCGCCAGGACCTGTTTGGTCAGGTCGTCGCAGGTAGGGCCCAGACCGCCGGTGGTGAGGATCAGGTCCGCCCGCTGCCGGGCCACGGCCACCGCCTGCTTCAGCCGGGCGGGGTTGTCCCCCACCACTGTGTGCCAAAAGACGTTGATGCCCAGCTCGCTCAGGCCCACGGACAGGTCCCGGGCATCCGTATTCACAATGTTTCCCAACAGCAGCTCCGTGCCCACGGAGAGGATTTCTGCCTGCATGATGTGTCTTCCTTTCTCTTTTTCGTCCCGCCGGGACGAAGGAAATTGTCAGTGATCCTTTGCGCGCCGCGGAACGCGGCACCTTGCAAAGGCTCCCTTGTGTAAAGGGAGCCTTTGGGCGCGCGGAAGGGTTCAAAAACCACCATAATTGTCAATTATCAACTGTCAATTGTCAATTCTTCCTGCGCTCCCAGCGCCTCCACACCCCGTGGACGGCCCAGGCCACAGCGCAGCCCAAAAGGGCGCCGGCCAGGACGTCCGAGGGGTAGTGGATGCCCACATACATCCGGCTGAAGGCGATGAGCCCCGCCGGGAGAAAGGCCCAGGCCCCCCGGCGGCCATACGCCAATGTGAGGGACATGGCCGCGGCCATACTGGAGCTGGCGTGGCCCGAGGGGAAGGAATAGGACGTGAGGGCCGGGACGATGAGCTCCAGCTCCTCCATGGTGAGGAAGGGCCGCTCCCGGGCGATAATGGGCTTTAAGACCAGGTTGCACAAAATGGCGGTCACAGCAAGGCTCAGGGCCAGTTCCACCCCGCCCCGGCGGGTGGAGCGGAACAGCAACAGCACCACGCATAGGGCGATCCACACCGCGCCGCTGTCCCCCAGGTGAGTGAAAAAGCGCAGCACCGCCGTGAGCGCGGGAGTGCGCAGCTCCTGGAGGAAGAGCAAAACCGCCTGGTCCGCGGCCAGAATGGCGTCCAGCATGGTTTTCCTCAGGGCTTGAGCTCCACCGCCTCGTGCTCCTCCATCACCACCTCCCGGGGGTGATAGACATGGCGGCAGGCGGGGATAAAGCCCCGGACGTTGGTGAGGGGGTATACCCAGGTGTGGTGGCCGATGTGGCAGCCGGGCTGGGTGACGCAGTTGGCCCCCAGGCGGGCGGCATCCCCCAGGACGCAGCCGAAATAGCTGTCCCCCAGGTCCACCCGCGCCCCGTCCACCTTCAGCGTGGCATTGGACTGGTTAAACTTCCGGTTGGCGGTGATGACGCCGCTGCCGATCCGGGCGCTGCAGCCCAGGACGCAGTCCCCGGCGAAGGCCAGGGAGGCCACCTTGGCCCCGGGGAAGAGGACGCTGCGCTTGACCTCGCTGCCGTGGCCCACGCTGCAGCCGTCGGAGAGGATGGTCCCCGGGCGCAGGATGGCCCCGGGCATAAGCTCGCAGTTTTTCCCCACGTACACCGGGCCGATGATGGTCACGTCGTTGTAGATGACGGTGCCCTCGCCGATGTAGTAGTTCCCGTGGAGGTTGGGGGCGTCCCCCTTCACCGTGCCGTGGTTTTCCTTCACGTCCGGCTCCACCAGGAGCTTCTGGAGGAAGGGCTTGGCCTTGGCCAAAATTTCATAGGTGTGGGTCAGCCCGTCGAAATAGTCCGGAAAAACGAACCGGTCCAGATGCTGGAAGTAATAGGAGATCTCCGTGGACATAGATATGTGTACTCCTTTCGGATAGAATAGACAAAGTTCGCCCTGTTGCGGGAAAAGGCCTGGGCCTTTTCCCGCAGTCTCTGGGCAGGTCAATACTCGTATATGCCCCCGCCGATGAACTCCCGGAGCAGGGCGTCCGGCTTCACCAGGGCCGGGTCTATGGGCAGGAAGCGCTCCAGGGCGGGGACAATGCTGTGGAGCTCCTCATAGCGCTCCGTGCCGTCCGGCACCGTGGCGAAAAGGGCCGCGGCCTGGTCCTTCAGCACGCTCACCTCATAGGGGAAGGAGGTGTCGAACTGGAAATTGGCCTTGTTCTTGAACGGGGAGATATTTTTCTTCTCGCCCCGGCGGACATTGGCCCAGAGGCGGAGGGTATAGGCCGCGTCCGCGCCCCGGAACAGGTGGTCCCGGACGGTGCGGCGCATCAGGCGCATCCAGGTGCCCTTGAACACCAACGCCCCCTCGTCCAGGACGTTGCTCCGGGCGCTGATATAGAGCTTGAAGGCCTCCGGGTGGACCTGGGTGATATCGTCGTTCAGGGCGTGGATGCCCTCGAAGATGACGATCTCGTCCTTTTTCAGGCGGAGCCGGCGGCTGGGGTCGATGACCCGCATCTGCCGGGAAAACTCGTACTTGGGCACGATGACGGTCTTGCCCTGGCTCAGCAGGGTGAAGTGCTCATTCAAAAGGTCCATATCCAGGCATTTGGGGGACTCCAGGTCCAGCTCCCCCTCCGGCGTCCGGGGGGTGGTGCGGGGATCCACGCTACGGAAATAGTCGTCCATGCCCACGCTGTGGGTGCGCACGCCCCGGCGTTCCAGCTCCTCATCCAGCTTCATGGCCGTGGTGGTCTTGCCGGAGCCGGAGGGCCCGCTGAGCAGGACGATGGGGCTGTGCCTGGTGTTCTCCAGGATCTGTTCCGCCGCCTGGGCGACCTTCTGGTCGTATGCCGCGTCGCACTCGGCCAGGAAGGCCTTGGGGTCGGAGCGGATCCTATCGTTGATTTCCTTGAGCTGATATGCCATGATAAAACTCCTTGATCTTGGTTTTCTGGCCGGTCACCCGGTCGATGCCCTGGATATACTCCAGGGGGTATTTGGGGGCAAAAACGCGCTCGATCCGGCCCCGGACGGGATCCACCAGCTTGGTGCTCCCCCCGCCGCCCATGGCCAGGATGGAGCACAGCTCCTCCATAATGCAGATATTGTAGAGGTTCTCCCGCCCCGGCAGGGCCCAGCCCACGTTCTCAAAGCCCCCGGACATGAATTTCTGCCGGTAGAGGTAATAGGGGGCATAGCCCGTGCCGGAAAGGCGGCGGTTTGCCTCCGTGAGCATATCCCCCACGGCGGCGGCACTGGGGAGGGGCGTGCGCTCCAGGGTGAGGCGGGCGCCCTTCTTGAGGCTCAGGGTGTGGACAGTGATGTTCTCCGCCCCCAGGGCCAGGACGGCGTCCAGGGTCCGGGAAAAGCCCGCCGGGCTGTCCCCGGGGAGGCCGGCGATGAGATCCATGTTCACCGCGAAGTCCCCCGCGGCGCGTACCAGCTCCAGGGCCCGGTACACATCCGCGGCGGTGTGTTTCCGGCCGATGGCCTCCAAAACCGCGTCCTCCATGGTCTGGGGATTCACGCTCAGGCGGTTCACTCCGTGGCCGCTGAGGACGGCGAGTTTCTCCGCCGTGATGGTGTCCGGCCTGCCAGCCTCCACGGAGTAGTCCCGCACCGCGGCCAGGTCGAATTCCGCCTCCAGCCTGCCGCACAAAAGCTCCAGCTCCGCCGGGGAGAGGGTGGTAGGGGTGCCGCCGCCCATGTAGACGGACACCACCCGGAGCCCCAGCTCCGCCGCGGCCCAGCCCGTGGCCTCCATCTCCCGGCACAGCGCCTCCAGGAAGGGGGGGATGAGCTTCATGCTCTTCTCCACGGACTGGCTCACAAAACTGCAGTAAGCGCAGCGGGTGGGGCAGAAGGGGATGCCGACGTAGAGGCAGACGTCCCGGCCCTCCAGGGTCTTTTTCGCCTCCTGGGAGGCCAGGGCCGCGCTGAGGCAGAGCTTTGCCCGCTCCGGGCTCACATCATAGCGCAGGGTAAAGTCCCGGAGGGCGGCTCTGGGGGAAAGGCCCGCCTCCAGGGATGCGGTGAGGAGCTTGGCCGGGCGGATACCCGTCAGGGAACCCCAGGGCGGGCGCACCCCGCTCCGGGCCACGCAGGCCCGGTAAAAGGCAAGCTTCACCGCCCGCTGGCACAGCCGGTCCCGGAGCAGTTCGCCGGTGATTTCCTTCGCGGGCACCCGGGCCATGCCCCGGTGGCGCTTCCCCTCCCAGACCAGGAGGCAGGTGGCCGTGTACCAGCGCTTCCCCGGGAAAAGGCGCAACTCCGCCCGGTCCCCCCTGGGCGGATGGTCCGGATAAACGGGCCGCTCCTGGGGGAACTGGGTCAAAAGCACCTGTTCAGCGGCGTATTTGTAGTCGTGTCCTTGGAGGTAAAGGTCCATGTCGCGTTTTATAAGCCCCTTTGTCTTTTTGAATATTATGCCTGAAGCTGCTTTTCCAACTCCAAAAGCTGCCGCTCCAGCTTCTCCAGGTCTCGGTTGGACATGCCGCGGCTCCGGTCCACGGCGGCGGAGAGCCGCTCCATGGCTGCCTGGACCCGGGCGAAGAGGGCCTCGCCCCGCTGCCCGCCGGGGCTGGCCGCGGCCTTTTTCGCCACGGGCACGCCCTGGGGTTTTCTGAGGAATTCCTCGGCCAGCAGGTCGTATTCCGTCCCGCTGTAGGGGGCGTAGGCCGCAGTGTGGTAGCGCGCGGCCACGGTCTGTGCAAAACTCTCGGTGACGGCGTCTTCCCCGTGGTTGACAAAAATCTGCCTGGGCGGCGTTTCAAAGGCGTCCATCCAGGCCAGGAGGCCGTTTTTGTCCGCGTGGCCGCTGATGCCCGGCAGCACGCCGATCTCCGCGCGGACCGCCACATCCTCCCCGAAGAGCTTGACGGTCTTGGCCCCGTCGTAGAGGGTCCGGCCCAAAGTGCCCGGGGACTGGAAGCCCACGAACAGCACCGTGGAGTCCGCCCGCCAGAGGTTGTGTTTCAAATGGTGCCGGATGCGCCCGGCATCGCACATGCCCGAGGCGGAGAGGATGACCTTGGGGGTGGCATCAAAGTTGATGGCCTTGGAGTCGTCCGCGGTGACGGAGGTCTTGAGCCCCGGGAACACCAGGGGGTTGACCCCCCGCTCCACCAGGGCCCGGGCGGCCTCGTCCAGGTAGGCGGTGTCGCAGTTCTGGAAGATCCGGGTGGCCTCGTTGGCCAGGGGGCTGTCCACATAAACCGGGAAGCCGTCGTGCCCGTGGACCATGCCCCGCTCCTTGATCTCCCGAATGAAGTATAAAAGCTCCTGGGTCCGGCCCACGGCAAAGGAGGGGATGACCACGTTGCCGCCCCGGTCAAAGGTGCGCTGGATGAAATCCGCCAGGATGCCCACATAATCGGGCTTTTCCGCGTGGAGCCGGTCCCCGTAGGTGGACTCGATGACCAAAAAGTCCGCCTCCGCCACATGGCCGGGATCCTTCAGAATGGGCTGGCCCAGATTGCCCACGTCCCCGGAAAAAACGATCTTCTTCTCCTGGCCGCCCTCAGTGAGCCAGATCTCGATGCAGGAAGAACCCAGGAGGTGGCCGATGTCCGTAAAGCGGCAGCGAACCCCCTCGGCCACGTCCACCATGGCGCCGTAGTCACAGGGCACAAACAGGGAGAGAGCCCCCTCAGCGTCGTTCATGTCGTACACGGGTTCCACCGCCGGGCGCCCGGCCCGCTGGGCTTTGCGGCTTTTCCATTCCGCGTCCTGCATCTGGATGTGGGCGCTGTCCCGGAGCATGATCTGGCACAGCTCCGTGGTGACGCCGGTGGCGAAGATCTTTCCTTGAAAACCGTTTTTATAGAGGAGGGGGATATACCCCGAATGGTCGATGTGGGCGTGGGTCAGCAGGAGGAAGTCAATGTCCCCGGGCTTTACCGGGAGCGGCTCGTTTTCATAGAGGTTGCGGCCCTGCTCCATGCCGTAGTCCACAAGGCCCAAAAGGCCGCCCACCTCCAGGAGGGTGCTGCTGCCCGTGACCTCGTGGCAGGCGCCCAGAAACGTCAGTTTCAAATCTAAAATCAGCTCCTTTTCCCTCCGGCCGGTCCGGCCGGGCGTTTTGTACCGTATAGCCTTATTGTATCACAGTCCCATACCGCCGTCACCCATAAACATGGCACAAACGCGAAAAAACTATTGTAATTTCGCGGAAATTGCAGTATAGTGATATACAGGAAAATTTCGGGTATTTTAAATGATACAAATGACACATACGACTGATGCAAGCAGGAAAATCAGGAAGGGAGAGAACTCCATTGCGGCGGACAAAAATCATTTGCACATTGGGCCCGGCCTCGGACAGCGAGGCCATGATCAAAAAGCTGATCCTGGCGGGTATGGACGCGGCCCGGCTGAATTTTTCCCACGGCACCCATGAAAGCCACCTGGCCCTCCTCACCAAGCTCAAGCACGTCCGGGACGACATGGGCGCGGCGGTGGCCACCATCCTGGACACCAAGGGCCCGGAGATCCGGGTAAAAAAGTTCGAGGCGGGCACTGTGGAGCTCCACACGGGGGACAGCTTTATCCTTACCACGGACGAAGTCCCCGGCACGGCGGAGCGGGTCTCCGTTACTTACGACAAGCTCCACGAGGAGCTCTCCCCCGGCAACCGGGTCCTCATCGACGACGGGCTGGTGGAGCTGGTGGTCCGGGAGATCCGGGGCCACGACGTGGTCTGTGAGGTGGAAAACGGCGGCGCCCTTTCCAGCAACAAGAGCATCAACGTCCCCGACGTGTCCATCCACCTCCCCTTCCTGACGGAGAAGGACAAAAGCGACCTGCGCTTTGCCGTGGAGCAGGAGTTTGACTTTGTGGCCGCCAGCTTTGTGCGCACGGCCCAGGACGTCCGGGACATCCGGGCCTGGCTGGACCAGTGCGGCGGCAAGGACATCCGCATCATCTCCAAGATCGAGAACCGGGAGGGCGTGGACAACCTCCAGGAGATCATCGCCGCCAGCGACGGGCTCATGGTGGCCCGGGGCGACCTTGGCGTGGAGATCCCAGCCCAGGAGGTGCCCATCCTCCAAAAGCGCATGATCTCCGCCTGCATCCGTCAGGGCCGGCCCGTCATCACCGCCACGCAGATGCTGGACTCCATGATCCGCAACCCCCGCCCCACCCGGGCGGAGGTCTCCGACGTGGCCAACGCCGTGTTTGACGGCACCAGCTGCGTCATGCTCTCCGGGGAGACCGCCGGGGGCAAGTATCCTTTGGAGGCCGTGGAGACCATGGCCAAGACCGTGGTGGCGGCGGAAGGGGCCACCAACTACTGGAACCGTTTCACCAAAGCCGGCTTCACCGGCTCCGGCGTCATCACCGACGCCATCACCCACGCCTGCTGCCAGACGGCTATGGACCTTGGGGCCCACGCCATCCTCACCGCCACCCAGAGCGGCTACAGCGCCCGGAACATCTCCCGCTTCCGCCCGGCCTGCCCCATCTACGCCATGACCCCCACGGAGCGGGTGCGGCGGCAGCTTGCCATCTCCTGGGGCGTGCAGCCCTTCCTGGTGGGCCAGGTGGACTCCACGGACCGGCTCTTTTCCATGTGCGTCCAGTGCGCCCGGAAGGAGGGCGTGGTGGAACCGGGCCAGACCGTGGTCATCACCGCCGG
>CALWOS010000158.1 GCA_944383185.1 uncultured Oscillospiraceae bacterium | reverse complement strand
CCGCGATCTCCTGCCGGGTGATGCCGTTTTTCCGGGCGGACTCCAGGTGGAACCGGAACGAGGTGTCCACCAGCCCCTGGGACATCAGGGACACCACGGTTACCAGGGAGCGGTCCCGGAGGGAGAGTTTGTCCTCCCGGCTCCAGACCTCTCCAAAGAGCACGTCATCGTTGAGCTGGGCAAACTTGGGGGCGAAGTCTCCCAGGGCCTCTCTGCCCGCCGTCTGCTTTACTGCCATAACAATACCTCCTATACAAGAGAAAATATCACTTGGACCATACCTGCCCCAGCGATTCCTGGAGCCGGGCGGCTTTGCCGGTCCTGGTCAGTCGGGTTCTTTCCTGTGTATTGTATTACCTGCCGTGCCAGATAACAAATACTTAGATAGAATGGTTTTCTATGCTTGGAATCTATACTTGGCCCGCGGCGCCGTGTTCCGGCTGCCGTGGCCCCTGGCGGATTCGGGCGCCAACTCCGCGCCGCCCGCTTGGGCAACGGGTATCCGGGGCCAGAACCGTCAGCTTGGGAATCGCCGCCTCATTTTTGGACCGGTCCCGTTTCCTCCTGGGTTTTCCGGATCTCGTGGCGCAGGTAGTCCAGCCGCTGGAGCTGGCGCTCTTTGAAGTGGATCTCATCCAGGGCGGCACTGCGTTTTTCCTCCAGCATGCGGAGCCTCTGGGCGCGTGTGCCGTCCACCTCCAGAAGCAGCCGCATGTATGCCTCTGTCTCTTCCTTGGTGAAGCCAATATCGTGGAGGGTCATGATCGTGCTCAGCCGTTCCAGGTCCGTGTCGTCATACTGCCAGGCGCCCATGACCTTTTTCACCGCCCCGCACAGCCCCCAGCTCTCATATTCCCGCAGAACGCGCCTGGGGATCTGGTAGTGCTCGCTCGCCTCTTGAATCGTCATGTTCTCCCTCCAAAACCAAAATGCAGATGCCCCTTGGGTCATCTGCATTCTAAATCAACCGGTTCGAAATGTCTAATACTCATTCCGGATGGTCAGCCATAGCGTTCAGGCATTCCTTGACGTGGTCGATCAGCCCGGCCACCGCCGGGGAAAAGGTTTCCGCCTTTTTCCAGGCCAGCACGGTGCTGGACTCCAGCGCCGGAGAGAGGGGAACAAACCGCAGCCCCTCATAGGTGCAGCGCAGTTTCAGCGTGAGGTAAGCCCCGATGCGAGCGCCGGCTAACAGAGTCATGTTGTAGGGGAGGTTTCCGGTGGCGTTGACCTGGAGCCGCTGGGCGTAGGGGCCGAACCAGCGCTCCATCTCCTGCTGGATCAGCTCCCGGTGGGTCAGGAGCAGGGGGACGCCCGCCAGGTCCTCCGGCGTGACCGCCTCTTTCCTGGCCAGGGGCTCGTCTTCGTGGACCAGGACACCCCAGCGTTCCTTCACCGGCATCCGGATGAAATCATATTTGCTGATGTCCACCGGTTCCAGCAGCAGGCCCAGATCCAGCGTCCCGCCCTCGATTTGCTCCTTGGTGTGATCGGCGTTGCCGCTGGAGATCTGATAGGTCACTTCGGGGTAACGCTTTTGGTAGGAAGCCAGCATCCCCGCCAGCAGGCGCATCCCCTCCAGGTCGCCGCTGCCGATGGAGATCTCCCCCCGGGGTTGGTCCTTCTGCCGGAACTCCCGGGCTGTCTTTTCCGCCAGGTCTACCAGTTCCTGGGCCCGGCGGCGCAGGAGCATGCCGTCATCGGTGAGCACGATGCGGTACCGGCTCCGGTGGAATAGCTGTACGCCCAGCTCCTCCTCCAGCTGGATCAACTGCCGGGACAAGGTGGGCTGGGTCAGATGGAGCAGGGCCGCCGCCCTGGTGATGTTCTCCTCCCGGGCCACCGCCAGGAAATATTTCAAAACCCGCAGTTCCATCTCCATCCCTCCTTTTGCCATGTTACCATCTCCCCGGCAGAAAGACAAGCCAAAGATGCTTTCAAAGTATGCTTATCGCATAAAAATATTTGCTTTGCATTTTTCCTGAACGGGTTTGCAGCCTTGCCTTTACCAAGTTGGTGAAAGAACGGCACAGTGAAAAAAGTCCTCGCTTCAGATTTTGCGGATTTTGCATGATCTTAGCTTAAGTATGGAACCCGTGAGGGGAAAGGCATATATAAAGTGTCCCCGGAGTGGGATCTCCGGGGACGGGAAACCGTTATAGATTTTTCATCTCAATGCAGCGTACCCAGGTAAGCCTCCAGGATGAGGCTGGCGGCCACGGCATCTACCTGCCGCTTATGCTGCCTGGCTTTTTTTCCGGCCGCGTGGAGGATCTGGTGGGCGTCTACCGAGGTGCGCCTCTCGTCCCACAGCTGGACCTCCAGTCCGGTTTCCGCCTCCAGGAGCTTTTGGAACGCCCGGGTTTTTTCCGCGCGGGGCCCCTCGGTGCCGTCCATATTCCTGGGCAGGCCCAGGACCAGGCGCTCTACACCCCGGCTGCGGACCTCCTGGGCGATGCGTTGGGAAAGACGCACCGGATCCCATTCGGCGATGGTGAAAGCGTCCCCGCACAGGCTTGCCAGCAGGTCGGATACAGCGATGCCCGTGCGGGCGTCGCCGTAGTCGATGGCCATGACCCGCATAGGCCGCTCAGCCCCGGACAGGGGAGACCAGATTGGCCTTCAGCAGGGCCCGGCGGATCTGCATCAGCACGGGGATGATGACGAACTGGGCCACGATGGTGAGCCCCACTTGGGGAATACGGCTGATGAAGGTTGCCCAGAAGGGTTGGCCGTAGGTGAGGGAGAGGGCTACCGTGGTCACAAAGAGGCTGCAAATGAGCTGGTTGGAGAGCACGGCGCCGATGATATGGGGCAGCTTCACGGCGTCCCGATGGAGGAACAGACCGAAGAATACCCCTGTGAGAATGGCAGAGAGGGTAATGCCCGGGGTGATGTAGCCATAGAAGAGCAATGCGCCGGCCATGTCGGCGATGCCATAGGCCACACCGGCCCATACAGGGCCGAACAGCATGCCGCACAGGGCGATGGGCACAAAGCCGAATCCAATGCGGATGGTGTCTGTTTTGATGGACGCGAAATGGCTCAGGATAATGGTCAGGGCGATCAGGGCCGCCACTTCGCACATATCCCGCGTCGCGGTTTTTTTCATGATATTCAATTCTCCTTTCGCTGGTAAGCCGCACACATTTCCCTGTGCGGCTGGGGCAGTTGCCACGAAAGGAGCGCACTCCTCTGGTGGCAGCGGATGCGGAAACGGCACCGCACCGGGCATTGCTTTCCGGTTTCGTCTGGCGGCAACTTCCCATCCGCCAGCACTTGACGCGCCGAATCCTACTCTGCCCCGCACGGCTGTGCGGGGACCCCTCCTTCCGGAGAGGCGTTTTCCCAAAGAGTGCGTATCACCTGCTTTCCATCTTTCTCAGATTTCCCGGCCGGGGCTTCAGCTCAAGCCGAAGCACTCCCGCACGGCGCCGGCCATGTAGAGGCTGCCTACGCAGCATACCACGCCGTCTTTCTCCCGGGCCAGGGCCAGGGCGGTTTCCACGCCCTCGGCAATGGAGCCGCAGCTCTGCACGGGCTTGCCATAGCGCCCGTGGAGGAACTCCGCCAGCTCTTCCGCCGGCAGGGCCCGGGTACAGTTGGGGGTTACGGTGACGAACTCCGAAGCCGCTGGGGCCAGAATGTCCGTCAGGCCGGGATAGTCCTTGTCTCCCAGGACGCCCATGAGCAGAATCATGTGACGGCCGGGGAAATAGGTCTTGAGGTTTGCCGCCACCGTCTCGGCGCACTGGGGGTTGTGCCCGCCGTCCAGGATAAACCAGGGGTCCCGGCTGAGCACCTCGAACCGGGCGGGCCAGGCGGTCTCGGCAAAGCCGCGCATCACCGCGTCCTCGGGGATCGCGGCGCCGCGGGAGCGGAGTACGTCCAGGATCTCCAGGGCAACAGCGGCGTTTTTCAGCTGATGTACCCCGGCCAGGCGGATCTTGTAGGGCCCGTGGCCCTTGTAAGTGAAGCGCTGGCCTTCCAGATCCCGGGAGAGACAGCGCAGCTGGCTGAAATCGGCAATTTCCAGGGGGATACCCACCCTTTCGCAGGCCTGGCGCACCACGGCGGTGACAGAAGGGCTCTGCTCGTAGAGCACAGCATGGCTCCCGGGCTTGAAGATGCCGGCCTTGGTCTCGGCGATCTTCTCCACAGTGCTGCCCAGAAACTGGGTGTGATCCAGGCCAATGTTGGTGAGCACGGCGCACTCCGGCGCGGGAATGACATTGGTGGAATCCAGGGCCCCGCCCATGCCTGCCTCCAGCACTACATAGTCGCACTTTTTCCGGGCAAAGTAAATTAGGCCGATGGCGGTGACCAGGTCAAACTCCGTCGGGCGGGGATCCATACGGTCCGCGTGGGGCTGGACGATCTCGGTGATTTCCGCCAGCTCCCGGTCCAGGATACGGCGGCCATTGACCTGCATGCGCTCATTGAAACACTGGATATACGGGGAGGTGTAGAGCCCCGTGGTGTACCCCGCCCGGTAAAGGGCGGAAGCGGTGAGAGCGGCGGTGCTGCCCTTGCCGTTTGTGCCTGCGATGTGGACGAAGCGGAGCTTTTTCTGGGGGTCGCCCAGGGAGGCCATCAGGGCGGTGATTCGCTCCAGGCCGGGCTGAGAGCCCATCCAACTGACGCTGTGAATATATTCCAGGGCTTGCGTGATGTTCATAATCAATGGTGCCTCCGGGGGAAAGGTGATATGTTTTTTAATATAGAAAGACTTGCCGTATCTTGCAATACCATATCACAACCAGGTCAAAAGTGCAAGCATGAAGGCGGGGAATTGCAAAAAAGAATTGCAGCTTCGAAAACGAATCCGGGAAAAATAAAAAATAAAGCTTGCATTTTCGATTGGGCTCTGCTATTATATAAAAGCTGTTCTGGCACATTTATGAAGCAAGGAGGTGCGGCAGTCAGATGGCAAAGTGTGAATTTTGCGGCAAGGGCGTGAATTTTGGCATCCAGGTGAGCCATTCCCACCGTCGTTCCAACCGTACGTGGAAGCCCAATGTCAAGCGCGTCAAGGCGATCGTGGACGGCAGCCCCAAGCACGTCTATGCGTGCACCCGTTGCCTCCGCAGCGGCAAGGTAGAGCGCGCTGTATAAAAGACAGTTTGGAAACGCTGAGAAATCCCGGCTCCTGTGAGCCGGGGTTTTTGTTTTTTATAACCCGCCCTGCCGGCGCCGATCACCGCCCTGTATCCCGGCCCTTTGGGCCGGGATTTTTGCATTTTTTGAACTGGTCCCGCCCCACGAGATAGAGAGAAAACCGACTCTTGTGAGAGATGCATGAAAAAAAGTTCATAATTTATGCAAAGCGCCACGCATCTCGCGGCTGCCAAAAAATCCTTTGGAAACTCTGTCGATTTTCCCTTGACGCAACCCAAATATCAGAGTATACTTGTATATACCGATCAGGGAAAATCCGAACCGCTTGGAAAGGAGCTTATATATGATCATCATTGGCGAGAAAATCAACGGCGCGATTCCTTCTATCAAGGAGGCCATTGCCCGGCGAGACGAGAATCTGATCATCGAGCGCACCAAGGCCCAGGCCGACGCCGGGGCGGATTATCTGGACTGTGCGCCCTCCACCTCCACGGATGTGGAGTATGAGACCATGGTTTGGCTCATCGGCCTCATGCAGGGCGCCACGGAGGTGCCCCTGTGCATCGACAGCCCTAACGCCTCCCTCCTGGCCCGGATCATTGAGGAGGGCCATGTGAACAAGCCCGGCATGGTGAACTCCGTCAACGAAGAGGGTACCAAGTGCGAGACCATCTTCCCCCTGATTGCGGGTACGGATTGGAATGTCATCGGCCTGACCTGCGACCAGGGCGGCATTCCCTATGATACCCAAAAGAAGATTGACATTGCCAAACGCATCATTGACAAGGCGGACCACTACGGCGTGAAACTCTCCAACCTCCACATCGACCCCTGCGTCATGGCCCTGGCCACCCTGCCCAGCGCCCTGGAGGACTTCCAGGCCTGCATCCGCGGCATCCATGAATACGCCCCGGAGGTGAAGCTCACCGGCGCCATCTCCAACATCAGCTTCAACATGCCCGCCCGGAAGTACATCAACATGGGCTGCTTGGCCTATGCCCTGGAAGCCGGGCTGGACAGCGCCATCCTGGACCCCTGCAACGCGGACATGCGGAGCATCATCTACGCCTGCGACGCCCTGACCGAGAAAGACAAGTCCGGCCGGAAATACAACCGGGCTTACCGCCAGGGCAAGCTGGGCATCCAAATGAAGAAGTGACCCAATTTTTGATAATTTAGAAAAAGGGGAAGATAACATGATTGACTTTGAAGCTTTGGCCCAGGCCATGGGAGACCTGGACGAAGACACCGTGACCGAGCTGCTGAACCAGGTCATGGCCGACGGCGGCAGCGAAGCCGGCAAGGCCCTGGAGGCCTGCCAGAAGGGCATGGATATCGTGGGCAAGCGCTTTGAGGAAGGCGAGTATTTCGTGGGAGACCTCATTTATGCCGGCGAGCTCATGACCACCGCCGTGAGCATCCTGAAAAGCGCCCTGGTCTCCGGGGAAGGCGGCACCGGCTCCAAGACCAAGATGATCCTGTGCACGGTGAAGGACGACCTCCACGACATCGGGAAAAACATCGTCCGCTCCATGCTGGAGGCGGCGGGATTCGAGGTGATCGATCTGGGGATCGACGTACCCCCGGAGAAGATCGTGGAGACCGCCAAGAAGGAGAACATCAAGATCGTAGCCCTTTCCGGCGTGCTGACCCTGGCCATCGACTCCATGAAGGCTACCGTGGCCGCCTTCAAGGCCGCGGGCATGGACGACGTGAAGATCATCATCGGCGGCGCCCCCGTGAGCGAGGACGCGATGAAGATCACCGGCGCCGACGAGTGGGCCCACAGCCCCCAGAAGACCGTGTCCGTGTGCCAGGAGTGGGCAAAGGCCA
>CALWOS010000157.1 GCA_944383185.1 uncultured Oscillospiraceae bacterium | reverse complement strand
ATCCACAAAACAGGCAGCTCCTCTTTGGCCGCCCGGGCTTTTGCCCGGAGCTCTTTGGCTTGGTCGGTCTCCAGGAGCCCCGGGGTATCCCGGAAATTCCGGAACAACTGATATTGCGCGGTGCTGGCGGCCAGCTCCCAGCCGGAATGGCGGCAGAAATCCCGGAAGTCCGCCTCCGCCTCCGTGGGGCCCGGGTCAAAGTCCGTGGCGCCGGGGAAAAAGCTGATCCCATAGCGGACCGCTTTCGGCGGACCGGCCCGGTAAAACCAACCAAAAGGGGAGATACGCTCTAAAAACCAGCCCCGGGCGGCCATCCCCTCCAGATGGGCCTCCATGCCGCTGCGGTCATAAAAGGAAAAGGGGATGAACTCCCATTTTGTATCTCTCATCTCTGTTCCTCCTCCAGCGCGCGCTGGTAATCCTGGGCCTGGGCGCAAATACGCCGGTACTCCGCCTCCAGGGCCTCCCGGCCCAGGGGCGTGAGGATATAGCTCCGCCGCCGTCCCTCCGCCCGTGTCAGGCGGATCATCCCGGCCTCCTGGAACTGGTCCAAAAGGTGGTACAGCGTCCCGGAGCCCACGTGTACCCGGCCACCGGTCATGGCGGGAATGCGGTCCATGATATCCATGCCGCAGCTCTCCCGGCGCAGGCACAGGAGGATATAGTACATCTGCTCCGTGAGCGTTTGAAACCGAACCCGGGGCATGGGACGCACCTCCATTATCGAATATCGATATTAATTGGCTTCATTATATTCTCGAATATCGATAATGTCAAGGGGGAAGAAAAAATGGGAGATAAAAATCCCCCGCCGCGGGAGGCGCGGCAGGGGAGAGGGGAACGGTATTTTTGGGTGCTTACTCCGCCAGGACCTTCTTCAGCCGGGCATAGCGGGGGAGGCTTTGCTCCGTGGCGCGCTCCGGTTCGCCCTGGATCAGCGGCAGGGCGTAGTCGATAAACTCCTGGGTGACGTTGTTGCCGTCCTTGTTGATCCAGGCGACGGGGACCTTCTTTTCGTAGTTTGCCACGCTGGTGAGGGGGATCAGCTCTGTGCGGCAGGCATAAGCGCCGTCCACAGTCTCCCGGACGAAAGCCACCATCTTGCCGGTCTCGCCGGCCACGGCGCTTTCCACGGCCACTTTGCCCGCCAGGAAGGCCTCCTCCAAATCGGTCTTGGAGGCCAGATGGGCCGCGCAGCGCTGGAGCAGACTCAGCTCAATGGCCCGGACCTTGGCGCCGGTGCGTACTTTCAGCTCCTCCGCCAGCATCACCGCCAGGCCGCCCAGCTGGGCGTGGCCGAAGCCGTCGGTGGAAGAGGTTTTGGCCTCACTGACAAAGCTGCCGTCGGCATAGTGGATGCCCTCAGACACGGCCACCAGGACCTTGCCCTTCTTTTCGTAGAGATTCATGACCTCTGCGAAAAACTCATCCCGGTTGAAATCCACCTCAGGGAGATAGACTAGGTCCGGGCCGGAACCCATGTGGGTCGCCAGGGCGGCGGCGCCGGCCAGCCAGCCGGCGTGACGGCCCATGATCTCCACAATGGTGATTTGGCCGGAGTCGTATACGCAGGCGTCCTTGGCCACTTCCATGCAGGAGGTGGCGATATACTTGGCGGCGGAACCGTAGCCGGGGCAGTGGTCTGTGCCAAAGAGGTCGTTGTCGATGGTCTTGGGCACGCCCATAACCCGGCACTCATAGCCCACCTGTGCCATGTAGCGGCTGATTTTGTTGCAGGTGTCCATGGAGTCATTGCCGCCGTTGTAGAAGAAATAGCGCACGTCGTATTTCTTGAAAATTTCCAGAATACGCTTGTAGTCAGTATCATCCTTGCTGGGGTCCGCGATCTTATAGCGGCAGGAGCCCAGCTCGGAAGAGGGGGTGTTCATCAGCAGGGACAGCTCATAAGCGTCCTCCTGTCCCATGTCGTAGAGCTTGTCATCCAGAACACCCTTGATGCCGTGGGCCGCACCCAAAACGCGGGTGATCTCCGGGGTCTCCAGCGCGGTTTTGATGACGCCGTAGGCGCTGGCGTTGATGACGGCGGTGGGGCCGCCGGACTGGCCGATGATGCAGGCGCCGGTGAGTTTTGTGGACATATTGCGATTACCTCCCAATGCAGTTTGTGATCGTATCCATTGGCCGGGGCCGTCAGCCGGAACAGGGCCCGCGCCGCTGAGCCATGTTGTCTCAAACAAGTGTGACATTTCGATCCACTTACCGGTATCATTCTATTACGGGCGCTTCTTTTTGTCAATGCAAATACGGCGGATTTTTCCAGCATTGGCGCTTTTTGCAGGCGAAGGCGGAACTTTTCCCGGCGCTGCGGGTAAAATGACGAAGGCCTGGCCCGGGCTTTGCTATTTTACTCTGCGCGGTTGTCGAAATCTGGATAAATCCCTTGACAAATACCGGCGAAAGAAAATATAGTAATAAGATGATACATGAGATTCCAGATATGGCTATGGCGCCTCGGTTTTCCGGCGGCTGACCGGCCCCCAAGGGCCTTTGGAGGTAGTAGATATGCGTACCGTGCAGAATATAATGCCCCGGGAGAACGTTCCGGAGGCGCATCTGGAACCCTTTTGTGACCGGCGGCCGGAGGAGAGCTTGGACAAACTGTGCACGCTGCGCGTCCTGGCGGCGGCCGTGCTGTTTACACTGAGCGTGCTCCTGCCCGGCCTGCCCAGATGGGGAAGTTACCTGATTTTCATCGCCGCCGCCCTGGCCGCGGGGTGGGAGCTCTATTATGGAAGCGTGCGCAGCGCCTTGGCGCGGAAACTGGATGAGAGGCTGCCGTTTGCCCTTTCCTCCTTGCTGCTTTTTTGCGCCGGGTTGCCGGAGGAGGGGAGCGCGGTTGCGATTCTGGCAGTGATTGGGAAGCTGCTGCTGCGCCTTGCCGCGGACCGCTCCCGGCGGACCATCTCCGCCCTGGCGGACTTGCGCCCGATCTTTGCAACGGTGCTGGAGGAAGGGCAGCTCCAGGAGCTCCGCCCGGACATGGTACATGTGGGGCAAACGATTCTGGTACGCCGGCAGGAGTACGTCCCCCTGGACTGCCGTATCCTGGACAGCGCCACGGAGTTGGACTACTCTATCCTCACCGGCTCCAGCGACCCCCGGCCCGCCGGTGTGGGGGAAGAAATCCCCGCCGGCGTGTTCAACCTGGGGCAGGAGTTTACCGCCCGCGTCCTGGCCGAGGCCAGGGATTCCACGGCCTGGCGCCTTATGAACGCGGTGGAGACCGGGCAGAAACCGGACACGCCCCTGGAGCGCCGGCTGCGCCGCCTCTGGCCCCTGCTCCTGGCGGGGGCTGGCGCTCTGGCCCTGATCGTGTTTCTGGCAGAGGCCCTGTTTGCCCAAGTGGGCGTGCAGGAGGCCCTGAAGCGCGCCTGCGTGCTCTTGGCGCTCACGGCGCCTCTGCCGGGCCTGGTGGCCATTCCCCTTGCCTATTTTGCCGGGATTGCAGGCACCGCGCGCCAGGGGGTTTTGATCCGCGGCCCGGAGACGGTGGAGGACCTGCGCCGGGCCCAGGCGGCGGCCTTTGACAAAAACGGTACTATGACCACGGGTGCCTATCATGTGGCGGCCGTGCGCTCGGACCGGCTGGACGCCAGGACCTTCCTGCAGCTGGCCGCCCTGGCAGAGTCCGGCTCCCGCCACGCCATTGCCGAAAGCCTCCGCGCCGCGGCGGGCCCGCTCCCGCCCAAGGGTTCCGTCCGGGATTTCCGGGAATTTCCCGGCGAGGGCGTCTATGCCTCTGTGGGGGGCATTCCCGTGGTGGTGGGGAGCTATTCCTGGATGCAGCGCCTGGGCGTCCGGGGTCTGGATCTGGCCATCCAGACCAAGGCGGTGTACATGGCCGTCAAGGGCATATACGCCGGCTGCGTGGAGCTGGAGGAGACCCTTCGCCCGGATGCCGGCGAGGCGGTGAACGCCCTGCTGGAGCAGGGTTGCTCCCGGATCGCGCTGTTTTCCGGGGACGGCAGGGAAAACGCCAGCGCCTTGGCCAAGGCATTGGGACTTTCGGAGTATTACGCCGAGCTCCAGCCCCGGGACAAGCAGCTCCGGCTCCGGGAGATGAAAACCGGCGTTGGCCGCAGCGGCGCGCTGCTGTTCATCACCGGGCCGCAGGGTGCGGGCTTTGCCAAGTCCGACGCGGATGTGACCATCACAGTAGGCGGGCTGACCCGGGACGAGGCTGTGGAACGGGCGGATGCGGTGGTCCTGGATGGACGGCCCTCCCAGGTGGCGTTTTCCATCTTTGCCGCCCGCAGCATCCACCGGCAGTGCCTCCTTTGCTGCGGCGTACCTGCCGCAGTGAAACTGCTCTTTGTGGTTTTGGGCCTCTTTGGCGTTGCACCTGTATGGCTGGCTGTCACAGCGGATTTCGCCGCCGGGGCCGCCATGGCCCTGAACGCCGTCCGGGCTTACTATCTGCCGGCTCTGCCGGATCTGCGGGCCCTGATGCGGGGAGAACGGTGAGGGGCTATCATTATGATCTGCATCATTGAAGACGATAACAGCATCCGGGAACTGATGCGATATACCCTTGTTCGCGCGGGCTATGAGGTGGCGGATTTCCCGGACGGGGAGAGCTTTTTCGCGAGCTTCCGCCCAGAGGGCGTGCAGTTGGTGCTTCTGGACATCATGCTCCCTGGGGAAGACGGGCTGAGCGTCCTGCAGCGCCTGCGTGGCGACCCTCGCAGCGAAGCCCTGCCTGTGATCCTGGTCACCGCCCGGGGCACAGAATATGATAAAGTGAAAGGCCTGGATCAGGGGGCGGATGACTATCTGGCAAAACCCTTCGGCATGCTGGAACTCCTGGCCAGGGTCCGGGCTATGCTCCGCCGGAGCGGGCGCAGCGTCAAAACAGACAGCTTGTGCCGGGGCGGCGTGGTCTTGGATCCGCACAAGCACCAAGTCACGGTGAATGGCGAGCCTGTTCACCTTACGGGAAAGGAATTTGATCTTCTGGCCCTGCTTCTCCGGCGCGATGGCGCCGCCGTGAGCCGGGAAGAGATCCTGGAGCAGGTCTGGCAGGTGCGCAGCGGCCTGGAGCTGGAAACCCGGACGGTGGACGTCCACATACGCACCCTCCGCCAGAAACTGGGCGAGGCCGGCGCCATGATCGAGACCGTCCGGGGGATTGGCTACCGCTTGGGGGATGGCCAATGAGAAAACGCAGCTTTTATTATTTGTGCCTGATCGCCATGCTGGAGATTTTGCTCCTGGCGGCAGCGCTGCTCCTGGCACGGTATGTTCCCGCGTTTCAAGCGGCGCAGATGGAACGGCCCCTGACCTATGCCGGTCTGGTAGTCCTGGCCGCCCTTGCCCTGGCTCTCTCTGCGGCGTGGTGGCTGTCCCGGCGGCTGATCCGGCCTTTGGAGGATCCGGCGTTTGGCGGGCAGACCTATGACGAGCTGTCGCCGCTGCTCCATGAGCTGGAGCTCCGGCGCAGTCAGGTGCGCAGCGGGGCCGGGGAACTGGAGCGCAAGGAAGCGGACCTCCAGATGATCATTCAGAACATGAGCGAAGGCCTGGTGATCATGGACGGCACCGGCGTCATCATCACGCTGAATCCCGCGGCCAGGGAACTCCTGGCGGCAGAGGGGGACGGCGTGGGGAAACATCTCTTTGCCCTGAACCGGGACCCCGGGCTTCAAGCCGCGGTGCATATGGCCATCGGCGGCACCAGCGACGAATCCCGCATCCACATTGCCCAGCGCATGATCCACGCCATCGCCAACCCTGTCATCATGGATTCGGAAGTCAAAGGCGTTGTACTCTTCCTCCTGGATGTGACCCGGGAGTATGCGGCCGAGCAGATGCGCCGGGAGTTTTCCGCAAATGTCTCCCACGAACTGAAAACGCCTCTCACCGCCATTTCCGGCTATGCGGAGATCATCCAGAACGGCATGGTGGCGCCCCAGGATGTGCCCCGTTTTGCCGGAAGCATTTACCAGGAGGCCCAGCGCCTCATCGCCCTGGTAAACGACATTATTCGCCTCTCCCGCCTGGACGAAGGCGTCCTGGACGGATCCAAAGAGGAGATAGACATGATGCAGCTGGCCCGGAGCGTGGCAGCCCGGCTGCGGCAGAAAGCCCAGAGCCGCCAGGTTTGCCTGGAAGTTTCCGGGGAGGGTTTCACGGCCAGGGGAGAGGAATCCCTTCTGGAGGAGATGCTCTATAACCTTTGCGACAACGGTATTACCTACAACCGCCCGGAGGGGAAGGTGGAAGTAATCCTGGAACGCTCCCCGGCTGGAAACCGGGTCACCGTCCGGGACAACGGCATCGGCATTCCCAAGGAGCATCAATCCAGGGTGTTTGAACGGTTTTACCGGGTGGACAAGAGCCACTCCAAAGAGACTGGCGGCACGGGCCTGGGGTTGAGCATTGTCAAGCATGTTGCCATGATCCACCACCTGGAGCTGAAGCTGGAAAGCGCCCCCGGTGAGGGTACCACCATTACTCTCCAATTCCCCGTGGAGGAGAAGTCCGGAAAGGAGTCAGACCAAGAATGAAAAAGCCCTTTGTCACACTGCAGCAGCTGGAGGAACTCTCGAAATCATTCCCGACCCCGTACCATCTGTACGATGAGCGGGCCATCCGGGAGAATGCCCGAAAGCTGAAACAGGCTTTTTCCTGGAACCCGGGCTTCCGGGAGTATTTTGCCGTGAAGGCCACCCCCAACCCCACGCTGATGACCATTCTCCACGAAGAGGGCTGCGGGATGGACTGCTCTTCTCTCACGGAGCTGATGCTCTGTGACCGGGTGGGCATCCGGGGCGAGGAGATCATGTTCTCCTCCAACGACACGCCGGCGGAGGACTTCCACCTCTGCGCCAAGCTGGGCGGAACCATCAACCTGGACGATATCACCCACATCGAGTTTTTGGAACGCACCATCGGCGCGCTGCCCAAGCGCATGAGCTGCCGGTATAACCCCGGCGGCAACTTTGAAATCTCCAACATGATCATGGACACCCCGGGCGAGGCCAAATACGGCTTGACCAAACCTCAAATGTTCCAGGCTTTCCGCATCCTGCGGGACAAGGGCGTCACGGAGTTTGGCATCCACGCTTTCCTGGCCTCCAACACCACCACCAACGACTACTATCCCACCCTGGCCATGCAGCTGTTCCGCCTGGCAGTAGAGCTCCACGCGGAGCTGGGGGTGCACATTGGCTTCATCAATCTCTCCGGCGGCGTAGGCATCCCCTACCGCCCTGACCAGCAGAGTGCGGACATCCTGCAGATCGGTGAGGGGGTCCGCAAGGTCTATAACCAGATCCTGGTGCCCGCGGGTATGGGCGATGTTGCCATCTACACGGAGCTTGGTCGCTTCATGCTGGGGCCATACGGCTGCCTGGTGACCCGCTGTATCCACCAGAAGCACACTTACAAAAATTACGTGGGTGTGGATGCCTGCGCCTGCAACCTGATGCGCCCGGCCATGTACGGGGCTTACCACCATATCACGGTAATGGGCAAGGAAAACCTGCCTTGTGACCATCTCTACGATGTTACCGGCGGCCTGTGCGAGAACAACGACAAATTTGCCATTGACCGCTGGCTCCCCCAGGTGGACATCGGGGACTTCCTGGTGATCCACGACACCGGCGCTCACGGCCATTCCATGGGCTACAATTATAATGGAAAGCTCCGCTCCGCGGAGGTCCTGCTGTGCGAGGACGGTACGGCAAAGCTTATCCGCCGGGCAGAAACACCGGAGGATTACTTTGCGACTCTGGATTTTTAAAGGCGCGGTAACATGACGCGGAGGCATTTTCTTCGCTAAATCGCAAAGAAGGGCACCCCATTTGTTTCTGGGGTGCCTTTCTGCGTGCCAAAATGGGCATACGGTGCGGAAGCCTTATTCCACAGCAAGATTGCCCGCTTTAGCGGATCGTTTTTATTTTTTAATTTTGTCCCGGTAGAGCTCGCGGAGGCTTTCCACGATATCCCGGTGGAGGCGGGAAGTGGCGGTGGGGTTTCGCCGGAGCAGGCTGACGGCCCGGCGAAAATCCCGGTCCCGCCGTGCGGCCATGGCGATTTCGGCTTTGTGGAGGCGTTCCTTGGCCTCCTGGAATTCTGCCAGGCGCTCTGGGTCTCCGGTATGGGAGGCCTCCTGGATCAGGGCGTCCAGCCTGGCGTTCAGTGCCTGGAGCAGACCGGACTTCTTCTGCCGGCGTTCCTCCAGGGCGCGCTCCACTTTCTGCCGGACGGCCTCCTGCCGCGACCGGCGTTGGGTGTCCCGCAGCTCCTGCCTTTCCCGGAGCTGCTGTTCCAATTCCGCAAGCTTGATGCGGAACGCCTCCGAGCGCTTGGAAAAATCCTCGCTGGCTTGATCCAGGCGTTCCTGGATCCGGGCGAGGGCCTCGCTGCTCTCGGTGAGTTCTGTAAGGAGTTGGCGGAAATCCAGGGCGTCCCGTATGGACTGTACCGCATCCAGCGCGAAATTCACCACAAGCACCGCGGAAAGGATCACGGGGGCCAGAGGCGGCAACCACAGCACGGCCCGCTCAATGGGCGGGTGGAGCCAGTAGACCAGGGCCAGGGAGAAAAATCCCCAGGCAAGTGAGCTGCTCAGGCAGATATAGCCGTTGAGGTTACAGCGG
>CALWOS010000156.1 GCA_944383185.1 uncultured Oscillospiraceae bacterium | reverse complement strand
CCCGGCCCGCCGCGCCCATTTCCCCGGCCCAGGCCAAGCTGGCCAAATACTGCCCCGAGTGCGGCGCGAAGCTGGAGCACGAGGGCGGCTGCGTCACCTGCCGGAACTGCGGATACTCCAAATGCGGCTGACCGGGAACAGGACGGCATGACGACGGACGATGGATTTGTCCGACCCATTCCAAAAAATGCAAAGGGAGGAACGGCCATGCTGTTGGACCTGACGCTGGAGATCACGCCGAAAATAGCGGCGGACGCCCAGGGCAATGAGAAGAAGGCCCTGGTGGGGCACTTGGGCACCCATTTTGATGTGATGGACAGGGAATTCCCCCTGGAGTACACGGAGCGGCCCGGCGTTGTGTTCGATGTCAGCGGGGTGCGGGACCGGGATATCGACGTGTGCGACATTGCCGTGGAGAAGCTCCGGAGCGGGATATTCGTGGGCTTTTGTACAGGCTTTCTGGAGGAGCTGGGCTACGGCGGGAAGCGTTATTTTACGGAGCATCCCCAGCTCTCCCATGAGCTGATCACGTTGCTTTTAGAGCGGGGCGTCTCCCTGATCGGCGTGGACTGCGCGGGCATCCGCCGGGGAAGGGAGCACACGGAGGCGGACCAGGCCTGCGCGGACCGGGGAACCTTTGTCATCGAGAACCTGTGCAATCTCCGATCCCTGGTCGGGCTGGAGAGCTGCACTGTCCACACCTATCCCATGCGGTATGCCGGCGTGACCGGATTGCCCTGCCGGGTGGTCGCCAGCGTGTAACGGCCCTTCGCAGGGCCGGGATCACGGCAAGTCGCATGCGGTTGACAGAATTACCATAACAGATTACCATAATATTTAATTTTGATATACAGATATTGAAATTTCGTAGATTTTTAAGAATTAAGTTTCCATAATGCAATTTACATAATATATGGATGGCGATAAAGCGCCGCCCCGGTTCTAAAATCGGGGCGGCGCTTTGCCTAGGCGCCCAAGACGGACAGTGCGGCCCGCAGCAGAAAATCCCGCAGCCAGGGCAGGGAGGGGACGAGGGCCTCCAGGACTTCCGGGAGCCTTTCTTCCTGCATGAACTGTGCCGCCTGAGAAAAGAGCTCCGGCGTCAGAGTGTGGAGCGCCTGGGCGCTGTCCCGGCCAATGGCCAGAAGGTCGGCCCGGGCGCTGACGCCCACGGCGATCTTCCCGCCCAGGGCCGCCGCGCCCACGGCGTACTGTCCCGCGGCGCTGGCGCCCAGGGCGAGCCATCCCAGGGCAACAGCTCCCGCCGCCAGGACTCCGGCGGCGACAGCCCCCAGGGAGACCAGGCCCAGGGAGAGGCCGCCCAGGGAGAACAGGAGTCCCAGGGAGATCGCGCCCAGGGAGACGAGGCCGAAGGAGAAGCCGCCCAGGGCCACCAGCCCCGTGGCCACGTTCCCGATGGCCAGGACGCCTTTCGCCCGGCAGAGGCCCCGGGACATAAGGTGGATGTGCACCAGGGGCAGGCCCCACAGGGTGCGCCGGCTCTTGTACTCATAGTGCCAGCAGCGGCAAAACGCCGCATGCCGTCCAGGGCACGGGGGCGCAGTTTGCGTTGCGGTTTCCCCGTTTTCCCAGGGGGCACCCGCCGGGGCGCCCTCCCGCTCCGGCGGGGGCGGCGGTGCCTCCCGGCCCAGGACCAGGGCGTCCAGGCTCATGTCTAACGTTTCCGCCAGGGCGGAGAGCTTTTCCATCCCCGGCTGGGACGCGCCGGATTCCCATTTCTGCACGGCCTGCCGGGTCACGTCCAGCCGGTCCGCCAACTCCTCCTGGGTCAGGCCCAGAACCCTCCGCCGCCGGGCCAGCCGGCCGGGAAAGCCCGTCGGGTCCACACCGGATTCATGTGCATGGTTCATAAGCAATTCCCTCGATTCTGCCGCGGTGTGCGGCGCTGGGGCAAGGATACCAAAACCGGCCCCGGGGCACCACCCACAGGGCCGGACATTTTGACAACCACAGGTTGCAAAGGGCAAAATCCCCTCAGTTTTCCCCCGCCATAGCCCGGAGGTTGTCCCCCGTCAGGCGGTAGGTGGTCCACTCCTCCATGGCCTGGGCGCCCAAGCCCTTATAAAAGCGGATGCTGGGCGCGTTCCAGTCCAGGCAGGCCCACTCCAGCCTGCCGCAGCCCCGTTCCAGGGCCAGCCGGGCCAGATGGCGCAGCAGCGCCTTTCCGCAGCCACGGCCCCGGTACTCCGGCAGGACGAAAAGGTCTTCCAGATAAATGCCGCCCCGGCCCAGGAAGGTGGAGAAGTTATGGAAGAAAAGGGCCATGCCCGCTTCCGTGTCCCCGTCCAGGACAAAGACGGCCTCCACCGTCTTTTTCTCAAACATCCAGTGGCGGAACAGTTCTTCCGTCGCCACCACCTGGTCCTCCATCCTCTCGTATGCCGCCAAAGCCCGGACAAACTCCAGGATCCGCCCCTCGTCCCCGGGGACGGCGGGGCGAATGCGCCAGTGTTCCACAGTGCCTCAGTCCTCCTTCACATATCGCGCCAGCCGGTCCAAAAGCTCCTGGAGCAGCAGCTTGTTGGAGAGCAGCTGCTTGTAGGTCGCGCTGCGCCCATTGCCCCCGGCGGAGAGCTCTTCCAGTTTATGGCGGCAGCGCTCCAGCTCATCCGTCAGCGCCTCGTGGCAGTCCTCGTATCGGCCCAGGCGGGCGAGGAGGGCCTCCGGCGCGGCGCTGGAAGCGTAGCCCCCGGCCCTGTGCTCCGTGAGCCGGTTCACAGGCGCACCTGTCCTTCGCCCCGGATGATATATTTGTAGCTGCACAGCTCTTCCAGGCCCATGGGCCCCCGGGCGTGGAGCTTTTGAGTGGAGATGCCCATCTCGCAGCCCAGGCCGAACTCGCCCCCGTCGGTAAAACGGGTGGAGACGTTCACATACACCGCCGCGGAATCCACCTGGGTGGTAAAGGCGGCGGCGGCAGCCGGGTCCTCGGTGAGGATGGCGTCGCTGTGGCCTGTGGAATGTGCGGCGACGTGGGCGATGGCGTCCTCCAGGCTGTCCACTACCTTCACCGCCAGGATATAGTCCAGGAACTCCGTGTCAAAATCCGTGGGGCCCGCCGGCGTGCCGGGGATAATGGCAGCCGCTTCCGGGCACAGCCGCAGCTCCACGGGCGGGTCATGCTCCAGGGCGAGGCAGCGGTGCAGCAGCGGCAGGAAATCCGCCGCCGCTTCCCGGTGGACCAGGCAGACCTCCGCGGCGTTGCACACCGAGGGGCGGCTGGTTTTGGCGTTTTCCACGATGGCCAGGGCTTTGTCCAGGTCCGCGGCGGCGTCCACATAGATGTGGCAGATGCCGGTGCCCGTCTGGATGCAGGGGACGGAGGCGTTTTCCACCACCGCCCGGATGAGGCCCGCGCCGCCCCGGGGGATCAGCAGGTCCACCAGGCCGTTGGCGGTCATGAGCTCCGTGCTGGAGGCCCGGGTGGTGTCTTCCACCAGGCAGATCAGGTCCCCGGGCAGCCCCGCCTCCGCCAGACCCGCCCGGAGGGCGGCGACGATGGCGGCGTTGCTCTCATAGGACTCCTTGCCACCCCGGAGGACGCAGGCGGACCCGGCCTTCAGGGCCAGGGCCGCGGCGTCGGAAGTGACGTTGGGGCGGCTTTCGTAGATGATGGCGATGACGCCCATGGGTACGGATGTCTTTTCGATGACCATGCCGTTGGGCCGCTGGACCGTCCGCAGGACCCGTCCCACCGGATCGGGCAGGGTCGCCACTTCCCGGATGCCCTGGGCCATGGACGCAATGCGCCCGGAAGTCAGGGTCAGGCGGTCTACCATCACCGCCCCCAGCTCCGGGCCGAAGCGCGCCACGTCCCGGGCGTTGGCGGCGAGAATCTCCGCCTCCCGGTCCAGAAGGGCCTGGGCCATGGCCAGCAGGGCGGCATTTTTGGCCGCGGTGGACGCGGAAGCCAGGGCGCCTTTGGCGCCTTTGGCCGCCAGTAAGATCTCTCGTGTGGTCATATGTCTCTCCTTCCCAGAAAACGTGTGCCGGCGTCCCGGCCTTCCGCAATATCATAGAGGAGCTCCGGTTTGGCCCCGTGGGTGATGACCATGTCGCAGCCCGCGGCGGTGACCATCTTGGCGGCTTTGAGCTTGGTGGCCATGCCGCCGCTGCCCAGGGCGCTGCCTTTGCCGCCGCCCAGGGCCAGGATCTCGTCCGTGATGCGCTCCACCCGGGGAATGAGCCGGGCCAGAGGATCCTTCCGGGGGTCCGAGGTGTAGAGCCCCTGGATGTCTGAAAGGAGCACCAGCAGCTCCGCATGGACGCTTACGGCCACAATGGCCGCCAGGGTGTCGTTTTCCCCGATGGTGGTGTGCTCGCCGATTTCCTCCGTGGAGACGGCGTCGTTCTCGTTGATGATGGGGAGGACCCGGAGCTCCAGCAGCCGCTGGAGGGTGGTCTCCACGTTGGCGGAACGCCGGGGATCGTGGACGTCGTCCCCGGAGAGGAGCACCTGGGCCACCACATGGTCATATTCCGAGAAGAGCTTATCATACGTATACATCAGTTCGCACTGGCCCACAGCGGCGGCAGCCTGCTTGGTGGCCATGTCTGCCGGGCGCCCGGGGAGGTTGAGCTTCCCCACGCCCATGCCGATGGCGCCGGAGGACACCAGCACCAGCTCATGGCCCGCATTTTTCAAATCGGACAGTACCTGCACCAGCTTTTCCACGTGGCGGATGTTCAGCCGCCCGGTGGCATGGGCCAGGGTGGAGGTGCCCACTTTTACCACGATCCTCATTTTTTGCCTCCCAGCTCCCGGGTCTTGTCATAGGCGGCGATGACCGCCTCCAGCACCGCCCCCCGGAAACCCGCCCGCTCCAGGGCGCGGACGCCCTGGATGGTGGACCCGCCGGGGGAGCAGACCGCGTCCTTCAGGGCCCCGGGGTGGCTCCCGGGTTCCAAAAGGAGCGCAGCCGCCCCCAGAAGGGTCTGGGCCGCGCATTCCGCGGCCAGCTGCCGGGGCAGGCCGCAGGCCACGCCTCCGTCCGCCAGGGCCTCTGCAAAGAGGTACACAAAGGCCGGCCCGCAGCCGGAGACAGCGCTGCCCGCGTCCATGAGTTTTTCTTCCAGCCAC
>CALWOS010000155.1 GCA_944383185.1 uncultured Oscillospiraceae bacterium | reverse complement strand
GAAGGAGGGGAAGATGGTGGAGGCGCGGCTCCAGGTCTTCAGCACCTTCTTCTCACCGGTCTTGTTCATCTCATCGACCCGCTTGAGCAGCTCGGGGGCGCAAAAGGGGCCTTTCTTAATGCTTCTGCTCATCTTGTAACTCCCTCCTTACTTTGCATTGCGGCGCTTGACGATGAACTTGTCGGTGCGGTTCTTCGTCTTGCGGGTCTTGTAACCCAGGGCCGGCTTGCCCCAGGGGGTCACGGGGCCGGGACGGCCAATGGGGCTCTTGCCCTCGCCGCCGCCATGGGGGTGGTCACAGGGGTTCATGACACTGCCGCGGGCGGTGGGCCGCCAGCCCATGTGGCGTTTGCGGCCGGCCTTGCCGATGGAGATGTTGGCATAGTCCACGTTGCCCACCTGGCCGATGGTGGCCATGCACTCCATGCGGACCTTCCGGTACTCGCCGGAGGGGAGCCGGACCTGAGCCATGGCGCCCTCCTTGGCCATGAGCTGGGCCGCCACGCCGGCGGAACGCACCAGCTGGGCGCCCTTGCCGGGGTAGAGCTCGATGTTGTGGATCACGGTGCCCACAGGGATGTTGGCGATGGGCAGAGTGTTGCCGGGCTTGATGTCCGCGGCGGCGCCGGCCACCACGGTGTCCCCGGCGCCCAGGCCCACGGGAGCCAGGATGTAACGGCGCTCGCCGTCCTCATACTCCACCAGGGCAATGTTGGCGCTGCGGTTGGGGTCGTACTCCAGGCGCAGGACCTTGGCGGGCATGTCCAGCTTGTTGCGCTTGAAGTCAATGATGCGGTATTTCCGCTTGTTGCCGCCGCCGTGATGGCGGACGGTGATCCGGCCGTAGCTGTTGCGTCCGGCGGTCTTCTTCATCACTTCCGTCAGGCTCTTTTCGGGACGGGCATGCTTGTCGATGCCGTCAAAGCCGGAGACGGTCATATGCCGGCGGGCCGGGGTAGTGGGTCTGAAAGATTTAATGGACATATCTCATTTCCTCCTTACGCCATGCCCTCGAAGATCTCGATGTTCTTGGAATCCTGGCTGAGTTTGACCACAGCCTTTTTCCAGGAAGCCGTGCGGCCCTTGGGCTGGGCGCCCAGGCGCTTTTCCTTGCCACGGACGTGGCAGGTGGTCACCTTGATGACCTTTACGCCAAAGATCTCTTCCACGGCGTTCTTGATCTCGATCTTGCCGGCGTCCCGGGCCACCTCAAAGACGTACTTCTTGATGTCCAGGTCCTCCATGGACTGCTCGGTGATGATGGGGCGGATAATGATATCGTAAGCGGATTTCATTATGCGTACACCTCCTCGATCTTGGCCAGGGCAGCCTTGTCGACCACCAGGGCGCTGTTGTTCAGGATGACGTAGGGGCTGAGGATGGTGGCAATGGTGGTGGTGACGCCGGGGATGTTCCGGGCGCTCTTGACTACGTTCTCGTCCACGTTCTCGGTGACCACCAGGGTCTTGCCGGCGGCGGGGAGGGCCTTGAGGAACTGATGGAAGGCCTTGGTCTTGATCTCGTCCATCTTCAGTCCGTCAATGACGATGATGGAGCCCTCGGCGGCCTTGGCGCTCAGAGCGCTCTTCAGAGCCAGACGCTTGACCTTCTTGTTGAGGGTGTAGCTATAGGAACGGGGCTTGGGGGCAAAGGCCACGCCGCCGTGCCGCCACACGGGGGAGCCGGTATAGCCGGCGCGGGCGCGGCCGGTGCCCTTCTGGCGCCAGGGTTTGCGGGTGGAGTAGCTGACCTCGCCTTTGGTCAGGGCGCTCTGGGTGCCCTGGCGGCAGTTGGCCAGATGGTTCTTCACAGCGTCATGCAGCACAGCGGCGTTGGGCTCGATCCCGAAAATCGCCTCGGAGAGCTCGATCTCGCCAATCTGCTTGCCAGACATATCGTAAACATTCGCTTTCGGCATGATACACTCTCTCCTTTCTTACTTGGTACGGGCGGAAGCCTTCTGCGGGTTGACGCGGGCGGAAGCCTTCTGCGGGTTGACGCTGACGCCGGCATCGCCCTTCTTCTCGATGAGGGTCTTGACGGTGCTCTTGATGAACACAATGCCGCCCTTGGGGCCGGGGACGGCGCCCCGGACCACGATCATGTTGAGCTCGGGGTCCACCTTCACCACGTCCAGGTTCTGAACGGTGACCTGCTCGGCGCCCATATGGCCCGCGCCGATCTTGCCCGGGAAGATCCGGCTGGGATCGGTGCCGGAGCCCATGGAGCCGGCGTGCCGGTGCACAGGGCCGCCGCCGTGGCTGGTGGGGGTGCGCTGGGCGCCCCAGCGCTTGATGACGCCGGCGTAGCCCTTACCTTTGCTGATGCCGGTGATATCCACTTTGTCGGACTCGGCAAAGACGTCGGCCTTCAGCACGTCGCCCACGTTGAGCTCGGCGCTGTTGTCCAGCTTGAACTCCTTGAGGACTTTGCAGTTCTCCACGCCGGCCTTGGCCAAGTGGCCTTTTTCGGGCTTGCTCAGTTGCTTGTCGGAGACAGCGCCGAAGCCCAGCTGCACGGAAGCATAGCCTTCCTTGTCCTCGGTCTTCTTCTGGACGACGACGCAGGGCCCCGCCTCGATGACGGTAACCGGAACGACCTTGCCAGCTTCATCAAAGATCTGCGTCATGCCGACCTTTTTGCCGATGATGGCTTTCTTCATATTCTGTATTTCCTCCTTCAGGTTATTGGTCAGCTCGCGTTAACCGGCGCGGCAAAGGCGCCGGACAGAGGCTGCTGACTTGACCTTCGTCCGCTCACGCAAGTCACGGACGAATGGGTTATCGGGTTTCAAAGCGCGGCATATATTTAGGTGCTGCGCCAAGGGAGCGGGGGATCAGAGCTTGATCTCGATCTCCACGCCGGCGGGCAACTCCAGAGCCATCAGGCCCTCCACCGTCTTCTGGGTGGGGCTCATGATGTCGATCAGGCGCTTGTGGGTCCGGCGCTCGAACTGCTCCCGGCTGTCCTTATACTTGTGGACGGCCCGCAGGATGGTGACGATTTCCTTCTTGGTGGGCAGGGGGATGGGGCCGGAGACCTTGGCGTCAGTGCGCTTGGCGGTCTCCACAATGGTCTCGGCGGCCTTGTCGATGAGCTGGTGGTCATAGGCCTTGAGCCGGATGCGGATCATTTTCTTGCTGGGTGCTGCCATTTTTTCTTTCCTCCTAATTGTACTTGCTCCGCGGCATTGGGTCCGCGGGGGTCGTACGGATGAGATTTTTTCTGAACACTGGGCCGTGCGTATCAGACTCCGCCCGAAAAACAAACCGGCTCAAATCTGGCCGGTTTCTTTCCGCTCGGACGATATACCCAATTCTCGTCCCCTCAGAAAAATCTCAGCCGCCCGATTGCTTGCCGGGCACGCGGCCCGGCAACGGACATACTCCACGGAAGTTACCTCGCTTGGGGTGCGAGCAATCTCCCGCTTCATCGCATAGTGCGCCTATAATCCTTTTCACAGGCGCTTTTGTAGGATATCAAACTTAAAGAAATATGTCAAGAGGTTTTTTGGATTTCTCTCAGAAATTTTCCCACGATTTTTGTGAATGCTTCACAAAGTTGACATAACAGCGCTCTCTCCCCCGTCCGAGACCAGAAACCGGCCCCTGTACCCGGCGGAGCTCATCCGGCCTCTGCCCTTTTTTATTCATTTATAATATAAGGTATGACACGCCCTTTCGCAGCGTTAGGCATAGGCCTGGTCCACAGTGATGACCGTAAAGCAGCCCGGACAGGCGGCGCGGATTTTGGCATCCAGCGCGTCCCGAAGGGCCTCCGGCGTCATGGAGAGATCCGGAGGCATCACCACGTCGAAGATGAGGTTGGTGTGGGTAGGGCCTGGGACCATGCGGAAATCGTGGACCGTCAGCCGGGGATCAATCTCCTTGGCCAGCTCCAGAACCTGGGCGCGGCGGGCGTTGGTCTCCGTGTCGTCAGTACGGATGGGATCCATGTGGATCACCGCATCGCAGCCCAGCTTTTCCCGGAGTTCCCGCTCCACCAGATCGATGGCGTCGTGCATCTCCATCATATCCCCGTCCGCAGGCACTTCCCCATGGAGGGAGATGATCCGTCTTCCAGGGCCGTAGTCGTGGACCATCAGGTCGTGGATGCCGATGATCACAGGGCTGGCCTCCACGATCTGGCGGATCTGTTCCACAAACGCCGGGTCCGGCGCCTGGCCCAGCAGGGGGCTGAGGGTGTCCTTCGCCGCCCCATAACCGGCGAAGAGGATAAACGCCGCCACCGCCAGGCCGCACCAGCCGTCCAAAAGAAGGCCCGTCTGCCGGGCGACCAGGGAACACACAAGCACCACCGCGGTGGCAACGGCGTCGGAGAGGCTGTCCGTCGCGGTGGCAGCCATGGCGGAGGAGTGGATCTTCCGGCCCACGCCCCGGTTATAGGCAAACATGTAGAGCTTGACCAGGATGGACGCGGCCAGGATCGCCAGGGGCAGAAGGCCGGTATCCGGGAGCGTGGGGTTGAGGATCTTCTCCACGGAGCTCTTCAAAAGCTCCACGCCCATAAGCAGGATAATGGCCGCCACCGCCAGTCCGGCTATGTACTCAAAGCGGCCGTGGCCAAATGGGTGGTCCTTGTCCGGCCTGCGTCCGGCAAAGCGGAAGCCAATGAGGGTAATGAGGCTGCTGCCCGCGTCGGACAGGTTGTTGAATGCGTCTGCCGTGATGGCGATGGAACCGGACAGGACGCCGGCAAAGTATTTTCCCGCAAACAGGAGCAGGTTGAGAAAAATGCCTGTGATGCTGCATAGGCTGCCGTATGCCCGGCGGACGGCGGGCGAGTCCGTTTGTTCCCGGTTCCGGACAAAGATTCTGCTCAAAAGTGAGATCACGCAAAACGCCTCCGTTTTTGAAGTGCTTTTTCCAGTATATGCATCTTTTGCCTGGATTGCAAGCAGTTTCCCTCACGCGGGGACTTTTTCTTCCGGTGGCGTTCCCGCCCGGAACCAGAAGAACAAAAACCGCGGTCCCCGGACAGGGGCCGCGGTTTTTGCTGTGCCGTTGGGGGCTTAGTACTGGAAGTTGTGGGCCTTCTGGAGGACCATTTCCTTGACTTTCATCAAGCGGACTTTGGTGGAGTTTTCGTTCTCCTCCAGTTTCATGGAGATGTATTTGATGTTCTCCTGCATCTCCGGTATCATCACATATTCCAGGGCGTTTACCCGGCGGCGGGTCTTTTCAATCTCCTGGGCCAGCATCTGCATGGTCTTTTCCACCTGAGCCAGCTCCAGCATGTCCTGGAACACCTCGCCCAGGCGGGTGAGGGCGTCGTCCAGTTCACCGGAGGTCTGGGCAAAGCCGTAGCTGAAGATGTCGGCGCTGTCCTCGCTGCGGGTCTTGAAGCTGTACACGGGGACGTTCACGCTCATGATGTTCTGGAAGCGCATGCCCAGCTCCACACTCTGCCGGGGATACAGCAGGGACTGCTCCAGCATCTCCGGGGACATGATGGCGCTGGCCACGGTCAAGGCGGAAAAGGCCTCGGTGAGGCCCTGTTCCACCCGGGCGCGGAGCTCCTTGTTCTTACGGATCACGTCCATGAACTGGCGCATGAGCTCATCCCGCTTGTCCTTGAGCAGCTTGTGGCCCCGGGTGGCAGTCTTCAGGCGGCCCTTCAGTTGGTTGAGGACCATTCTGGTTGGTGTGATTGCCATGGTATCACCTCATTCACGGGGATTTTCCAGGGGCCTTACTTTTTGGGCATATACTTCTCGATGTACTCCGGCTTGACGCGCTTGAGTTCCGCGGTGGGCAGGATGCTCAACAGCTCCCAGCCCAGGTCCAGGGTTTCCTCAATGCTCCGGTTGGTGTCGTTGCCCTGGTTGACGTACTTTTCCTCAAACTCCTCGGCGAATTTGGCATAGAGCTTGTCGGTGTCGCTCAGGGCGGCTTCGCCCAGGATGGTCATGAGCTCCTTGGCGTCCTTGCCTCGGGCATAGGCGGCGAAGAGCTGGTTCATGGTGCCGGAGTGGTCCTCCCGGGTCTTGCCGGCGCCGATGCCCTTGTCCTTCAGACGGCTCAGGCTGGGCAGCACATCCACCGGGGGCACGATGCCCTTGCGGTGGAGTTCCCGGGAGAGGATGATCTGCCCCTCGGTGATATAGCCGGTGAGGTCGGGGATGGGGTGGGTCTTGTCATCCTCGGGCATGGTGAGGATGGGGATCATGGTAATGGAGCCCGCCTTGCCCAGGCGCCGGCCGGCCCGCTCGTACATGGTGGCCAGGTCGGTGTACAGATAGCCGGGGTAGCCGCGGCGGCCGGGAACCTCCTTCTTGGCAGCGGAGATCTCCCGAAGCGCTTCGGCGTAGTTGGTGATGTCCGTCAGGATGACCAGCACGTGCATGTCTTTTTCAAAGGCCAGATACTCCGCGGCGGTGAGGGCCATACGCGGCGTGGCGATACGCTCCACGGCGGGGTCGTTGGCCAGGTTCGTAAACAGCACGGTCCTGTCAATGGCGCCGGTGCGCCGGAACTCCTGGACAAAGTACTCGGACTCCTCAAAGGTGATGCCGATGGCCGCGAAGACCACGGCGAAGCTGCTCTCGGTGCCCAGCACCTTGGCCTGACGGGCGATCTGCGCAGCCAGGGCGGCGTGGGGCAGGCCGGAGCAGGAGAAGATGGGCAGCTTCTGTCCCCGCACCAGGGTGTTCAGCCCGTCGATGGTGCTCACGCCGGTCTGGATGAACTCGGCGGGGTAGGCCCGGGCGGCGGGGTTCATGGGCAGGCCGTTCACATCCAGATAGGCCTCCGCCAGGATGTCGGGACCGCCGTCAATGGGCAGGCCCACGCCGTTGAACACGCGGCCAAGCATATCCTCGCTCACCGCCAGCTCCAGGGGGTGGCCCAGGAAGCGGACCTTGCTCTCGGCCAGATTGATGCCGGCAGCGGACTCATAGAGCTGGAGCACGGCGGTGTCCCCGTCCACTTCCAGCACCTTGCCCCGGCGGACTTCCCCGTTGGGCAACTCGATCTCGGCCAGCTCGTCGTAGGTGACGCCTTCCACGTTCTGCACCAGCATCAGAGGGCTGGCGACTTCCTTGATCGTCTTGTACTCTTTGATCACAGCTCCTCACCTCCTGCGGCGATCTCCTCGATCTCGGCCTTCATTTCGGCGGCGATCTCGGCATAGGCGCTCTCGTACTTGTCAGCCTCCACGCTCTTGGCGCGGCCAATGCGCTCCCGGGCGGGGATCACAAACATGCGGTTGAGATCCGCGCCGGAGGTCAAAGCGGCGCGGCAGAGCTTGTCGTAATCCAGGATCAGGCCCAGCAGCAGGGCCTGGCGTCGGTAGTCGGAATAGCTGTCGATGTCCACAAAGGCGTTTTGCTGGAGGAAGTCCTCCCGGATCATCTTGGCGGTCTCCAGGGTCAGCCTATCGTTGGGAGAGAGGCTGTCCTGGCCCACCAGACGGACGATTTCCTGGAGCTCGGCCTCCTCCTGGAGGATGCTCATGGCCTTGTCGCGGTGGGCCATGAACTCCACGCCGAAGTTTTCATCGAACCAGGGTTTGAGGCTGTCCAGATACAAAGAGTAGGAGGTCAGCCAGTTGATGGCCGGGAAGTGGCGGGCATAGGCCAGGGAGGAATCCAGGCCCCAGAACACCTTGACGATACGCATGGTGGCCTGGCTCACAGGCTCAGAGGTATCGCCGCCCGGAGGGGACACGGCGCCGATGGCGGTCAGGGAGCCCACACGCTGGTCGCTGCCCAGGCACTCCACCACGCCGGCCCGCTCATAGAACTGGGCCAGGCGGGAAGCCAGGTATGCGGGATAGCCCTCTTCACCGGGCATCTCTTCCAGACGGCCGGACATCTCGCGGAGGGCCTCGGCCCAGCGGGAGGTGGAATCGGCGATGACAGCTACGTCGTAGCCCATGTCGCGGAAATACTCGGCGATGGTGATGCCGGTATAGATGGACGCCTCACGGGCGGCCACGGGCATATCGGAGGTGTTGGCGATGAGCACGGTGCGCTTCATCAGAGGCTCGCCGGTGCGGGGGTCTTTCAGCTCGGGGAACTCCATGAGCACGTCGGTCATCTCATTGCCGCGCTCGCCGCAGCCGATATAGACCACTACGTCCACATCGGACCACTTGGCCAGCTGGTGCTGCACCACGGTCTTGCCGCTTCCGAAGGGGCCGGGGACCGCGGCGGTGCCGCCTTTGGCCAGGGGGAACATGGTGTCAATGACCCGCTGGCCGGAGCAAAGGGGACGCAGGGGCACCTGCTTGCGGGTATAAGGCCGGTTCACACGGACCGGCCACTTCTGCATCATGGTGAGCTGGTGGTCCTTGCCGTCGTCTCCCTTCACCAGGCAGACGGTGTCCTCCACGGTGTACTGCCCCGCCTGGATGGCAACGATCTGGCCGCTGACCCCCATGGGCACCATGATCTTGTGGAGGATGGCGCTGGTCTCCTGGACCGTGCCGATGATGTCGCCGGGGACCACGTTGTCCCCTACCTTGGCGGTGGGCTGGAAATCCCACGCCTTTTCCCGGTCCAGAGCCGGGACAGTGATGCCCCTGGCGATGGTGGGGCCGGTCATCTCCCGGATCACGGTCAGGGGGCGCTGGATCCCGTCATAAATGCCTTCCAGCAGGCCCGGCCCCAGTTCCACGGACAACGGGAAGCCGGTGGTCTCCACCACCGCCCCCGGCCCCAGGCCGGAGGTCTCCTCATAGACCTGGATGGAGGCCGCGTCGCCGGTCATATTCAGAATTTCGCCAATGAGCTTCTGCTCACCGACGCGAACCACGTCGGAGACGTTGGCGTCCGCAAGCCCGTTGGCAACCACCAGAGGCCCGGACACCTTCGTTACTTTACCACTCATAAACCTACCTTCTTTCATTAGGTTCGCAGGAAAAACGGCACGTCGAAGCGCACGTCACAGGATGTCGCTTCCCACAGCGCGCTCCACAGCCTCCTGAAGGGCCTGCTGCCCCAGTCCCAGAGGGCCTTCCCGGCCGGGGATCAGGATCACGGCGGGTTTGGGGAGGTCCTTGTACCGGGCGATTTCCCGGGCCATGTCCCCATCCGCCGCAAAAGTCTCCTCCACATAGATAATGGCGTAGTCCTCTTCAGACCTTGCCAGGGTGTGGAGAATGCGGCGGGCCTCGTCGGCATTGGCGGCGGGCCGGGTCTCCAGGCCCAGGGCCTTGAAGCCCATCACCGTCTCCCGGCCGCCGATTACGGCAATCTTAAGCATAAGTCTCACGCAGCCTTTCCCGGATAACCGCCGGCGCGATGCCGGACAGCCGTCCCGTCAGGATCATCCTGGCGGCGGTGATCTCCGCCTCCAGGGCGGCCATGTAGGCGATAACCGGCTCTTCGCCAAAACCCTTGAGCTTGGCCTTGCGGAGATAGTTGGTCACGGCATCGTCGCAGCTGAGCTCAAAAGCCGTCAGCGTTCCGCCGGAGGCGGCGCTGGCGCTCAGCGCCGCGGCCTCTGCCACCGCCGTGGTGGCAAACAGCGCGGCCAGCCCTTCGCCCGAGGACGCGGCGCCCAGAATCCGATCCGGCCCCAAAGTTCCCCCGGGAACCAGGGCCTGGCGGAGAAAGTCCGTATCCCGGCCCATGCGCAGGGTGCGCACCGCCGCCCGGAGGTTGGCGCTGTCGATCTGCGCCTGCGCATAGCCGGTAAGGAAATCGCTGTCCAAGCGTTCCGCCGTCTCCAAGAGCTCGGCAAAATAGGCCTTGTCCAGGGCAAAGTCCGCCAGCTGGGGGTTAGACGTCCGGGCCAGGATGCTCTTGGCCTCCGTCATGCCCGAGGCCAAACGCCCGGGAATACTGATGAAGTTCTCGTTGTGGTAGGCCTCCGCCAGTTGCTCCGGGGAAATACGCCCGGCGCGGGACAGCAGCCGCGCCCCGTCGACGCCGGCGCCCTCGGCCTTAATGAGGGTTTTGGCGTTATGATAGTCGTATTTCATCCGGAACACGTCGATGAGCCCGGACTCCGGAGAGAGCTGCGCCAGTTCCTGGAATGCCGTTGCGCGGCGCTGGGCCAGCGTGTCCTCGATCTCGCCGGCGGTCATGCCGGACATGTCCGGATAGCCGCAGTCCACCAACTGCTTGGCCGCCTCCTCAAAGCTGGAGGCATCCAGCATACGCATGGCCTTTTCCCGGGTCAGCATCCGGGGTTCCCGCGCACGGAGCATGGTGGACAAAAACAGATAATCTGTGTCCTTATGTTTCACATTAGACAAGTTCTTCCCTCCTTGCGCCGGCGATGTGTTCAGGCCTCAAACAGCACCTCGGCAACCTGGGCGGCCAAATGGCCGCGATACTGCTCCATAAGCTGCTCGATGCTGCAATTGATCTGAATGTCGCCGTCCTGGAGGATAAGCCCGCCTCGGATGCCGACAGGTTTCTTGGCCAGGGTCAGCTTCCCACCGTCCAGGAGGGCGTTGGCGGCCTTCACCACCTGGGGACCCACCTTTTCCAGATCCGCGGCGTTGAGGGCCACGCGCTCCGTACCCTTCCGGGCCGCCGCGGCGGCCTGCTTGGCCAGGAAGTCCACATAGCGCTTCTCCGGCATGGACAGCAGCTTTTCCATAGCCATGTCAAAGGCCTGGGAAACCATGTCCTGCTTCATGGCCAGTACGGTTTTCTTCGACTCCATGCCGGCGGTGCGGCTGGCCCGGAGGACGTTCTGTTCACACTCCTCCGCCCCGGCCTTGACGATGGTCCAGTAGGCGTCCTGGGCCTTCTGATCGTATGCAGCGCGGATCTCCTGACACTTGGCCTCCGCCTCGGCCCGGATGGCCTCCACGTCGGCGCTGGCGTCGGACTCGATCCTTGCTGTGATCTTTTCAATTCCGTTCATATGCGTTTACCAGCCTTTCCGGTGATGTCCCGGACGGCTCAGACGCCCAGGTTCAGGTTCAGCAGCATCAGGAAGGAGGCCAGCAGGCACAAAATGGCGTAGAACTCCACGGTGATGCACAGGATAATGCCCTTGGCCCAGTCATCGGGACGCTTGGCCATGAGGTTGATGGCGGTGGCGGCCACACGGCCCTGAGCCGGCGCGGAGATGGCGCAGCCGGTGGCCATGGGCAGGCAGGCGGCAGCGACACGCAGGCCGTCCGTCACGCTCATGCCCACAGCGGTGCCGGAAAACACGCCCATCTGCAGGATGGCGAAGAACCAAATGACCAGACCGTACAGGCCCTGGGTACCGGGGATGACCTGCAGGATCATGACTTTACCGAACGCGGAGGGATCCTCACACAGCAGGCCGCTGCCGGCCTCACCGGCGATGCCGCAGCCCCGGGCGGAGCCGGCGCAGCTCAGGCCGCAGGCCAGGGAGGCGCCCAGGAAACCGATGGCCAAACCACCGAAATCAGCAAAGAAGCTACCCATTTTTAATTATCCTCCTTGATATATACGTATTTTGTCTGAATGGCAAGGGGCCGGAAGGGCCGTCCGCCGTCCCGGTACCACTTTCCGAAAAATTCCAGGAACTGCAGGCGCATGGTGTGAACAAAGCAGCCGATGAGGTTCAGCCCGAAGTTCAGCACATGGCCGATGAGGAACACGGGGATAAACAGCCAGATGCCCCCCAGGGCGCCCAGCTGGTTGAACACGCTGGCGATGACGCTGCCCGCCAGCATCAGGGCCATCAGACGCGAGTAGGAGAGAATGTCGCCCAGATATCCGGTGACGCCGTTGTAGACGGCGCTGAAAATCCCGGTAATCCGGCCAAAGCCTTTCCCCCCCAGCACAGCGCCCAGAACCATCATGGCGATGCCCACATAGAGCACCACAGGCGTCACATCCAGGAGCATCAGCGCCAGGCCGATCAGGATAACCCACCAGGACAGGTCGTTGAGTATCGCGTCCAGCCATTCCCCGTCCCGGAACTTGAAGTACACGCCAAGTCCCACGCCGACGGCCAGATGGATCACGCCCAGGCACATGGCCCCCAGGAGGACATACAGGGGATTGTTCCCCTCCAGAAGGTTCAGCGGCAGGTCGATGGCCACGCCCCCCAGGTGAAGGGTGGCGAAAGTGGGAATCAGGGTCCACTCCTTGCCGAAGATGCTCCCCAGGACGCTCACCGCATCGCCAAAGAAGCTGCCGGTGAAAAAGCCCATGATAAAGGCGGTAATGCCGCACTGGACCAGCATGCCCATCATGTTCCGGATGGTACCCCGGGGCTTTGCCTTTTTGAGCACGATAAGTCCCACGGCCAGCATGATGAGGCCATAGGCCATGTCCGCGAACATGATACCGAAGAACAGGGCAAATGCGGGCATGATGAAGGGGTTGGGGTCCAGGCCGTTGTAGGCCGGGAGGCCGTACATCTCCGTGATGACGTTGTACGGCCGGGTGAGCTTGTTGTTCCGGAGCTTGACGGGGACCTCCTGGGGCTTTTCCGGATCGGGGTCCTCGGTCTCCCAGGCACAGTCATACTTGCTGAGGATCTGGGCGAGCTCCGGCTCCTTCCGGGCCAGGACCCAGCCCTCCAGAAGGAAGGCCGTCTCCGTGTTCTGAAGCCGCTCCACCGCTTCCGCCCGGGCAATTTTGGCGGACATGCGGTCAATGCACAGCTTCAGCTCGTCCCGGGCGGCGGCCTCCGCGGCCACCTGGGCCACGGTTTCCCGGTGCTCCTGGGCCAGGGCGCGGCGCCGCTCCTCGCAACGGGAGATGTTTTCCCGGACCGTGCCGGCGAGCCCGGCCAATGCGGTGGCGGTGGAAAATCCATACTCCCGCAACACGTGCAGCCCCTCCTGGAGCCGCTCTTTCAGCAGGACCGCCACCAGGTATTTCTGCTCCTTGTCGCTGCTGACCAGGTAAAGCTGGGCCTCAGGCGCCTCCGCCTCCAGCTGGGCCTGGGCGCTGGGAAAGTCCGAAAGGGCCGGCATGGTGCCTAAAAGCACCGCCGTGCGCTCCGTCTCCGTCAGCTCCAGGGGGAGGTCCAGGGCCTGCCAGGGCCGGAGAGCCTCCAGCAGGCTCCGCTGCCGGCTCTCCTCCGCGCCGATGCGGCGCAGCTTCTCGTCCAGTGCCTCGACCCGCTCCGCCAGAGCCAGGTTATCCTCCAGGGTCGTCTCGTCCAGGATCACGTCTTCGCTGACCTCCGGCTTGGGGGAGAGCAGCTTGCTCTTGGCCGGCGCGTATTTGTCCATGAGCCGCAGGGCCCCGGACAGCGTTGCCTGATCTGTTCGCAGCTTGGTGAGGCCTCCCGCCTCTCTGTGCAGGACGATGCTCTCTGCTTCATCGTCCTGCACAGAGCCCGGCTCGGACACCTCCAGGCAGCCCAGGAGCATCAGGTCCTTCAACAGGGCGTCTCTCTGGGCACGAACAGCCAGCAGGCGCAGCTTTTTCATTTTTTCAATGGCCATTTAGCTGTTCACGATCCTTTCCACAATAAGATCGGCCGCTTTTTCCAGGCGGCCCTCGGCCTTCACGCGCATACTGGCCAGGCGGTTTTCCGTATTGCTGGCCACAGCCGCCGCTTCCTGGGCGGCCTTGGCCTCCGCCTTTGCCCGCAGGCCGTAAAGTTCCTCCCCCGCTTGGGCCTTGGCCGCCGCAATGGCTGCCTGGCCCGCGGCTTCGGCTTCGCTCAGCGCCTTCTTTGCCTCGGCTTGGGCCTCGGCCTTCCGGCGCCTTGCACTCTCCTCCGCTTCTTGGATGCGTTCTATCGCTTCCAGGGACATTCCAACACCTCCCGCTGGGAAAACTTAGAATTCCGCATTGCCGGTTTCGTCACAGCAGCCCCTAGCTGTTTCTGTGCTTTCCAACGAAAACGAAATGTCGAATTCTACTCCACATTATCATATATCATAAAGGATTTTTTCTGCAAACGCAACGGATTCGCCGCGAAAAACAGATCCCGTTCTTTGACAAAAAAATAGCATAGTTTTTGTGAATTTTTTTAAAGTATTGTATTATCCTACAATTTTTAAGCCGCAAACAGAAAAACCGGTGCTTTTTCTTGCATATTATCCGGCCAGCCGGTATAATGACTGTGTATGACGCAATCGCCCGTTATCCTCAAGGAGGTTCCACATATGGCAGATATCCACTACAAACGGCGCTTCGGGGACCGGAACGACGGCCGCCTGCTCCGTTCCCTGGCGCCTTATTTCAAGTTCATCCCCTTCGTCATGAAGGACCGGAACGACGCCAGCAACTACTTCTCCGACAAAATCGAGGTCAGCGACATTGACCGGTGGCTCCGGCGCCAGCGTGCGGAGGGCTACAAGGGGTTGGGTTTTCTCCATCTGATCCTTGCGGCCTATGTGCGCACCGTGGCCAGCCGTCCCGGCATCAACCGCTTCGTCTCCGGCCAGCGGGTCTATGCCCGGTATGACATCACTGTGAACATGGTGGTGAAGCGCGGCATGGACCCCAACGCCCCGGACACCGCCATCAAAGTGATCTTTGATCCCACAGATACAGTGTACGACGTGTACCGGAAGCTCACGGAGAAGGTGGAGGAGATCAAGGCCAGCGACGAGACCAACAACACCGAGGACGTGGCCGCGGCGCTGTGCCGTCTGCCCCGGTTCCTGCTGCGCATCGCGGTAAAGCTGCTGTATTTTATGGATTACTTCGGCCTCATCCCGCCGAATCTCCTGGCCGCCAGCCCCTTCCACGGCTCCCTGATCATCACGGACCTGGGCTCCCTGGGCATCCCGCCCATCTATCACCACCTCTACAATTTCGGCAACCTGCCTCTGTTTCTGTCCTTTGGCGCCAAACGCCGCGCGGTAGAGTTGGACGACGCGGGCCGGCCTGTGGAGCGGAAATACGTGGACTACACCGTGGTCACAGACGAGCGCATCTGCGACGGGTTCTATTACGCTTCCGCCTTCAAGTACATCAAGCACTACATGCGTAACCCCCAGCTTCTGGAAACGCCCCCGGAGCATGTGGAGGAGGACATTTTCTGACCCAAACAAAGGGAAAAGCGCCCGGACAGCAAAGCTGTCCGGGCGCTTTTTCGATGGTTCTTCCGCTATCGTTCTTCTCGGAAGTAGGCAAGCCCCAGGTGCGCAGGAGGCTGGTCTTCCCGCTTTTTCCGCAGGCTCACCATGATGAGCACCAAGATGGTCACCAGATAGGGGAGCATCTTGTAGAGTTCCTTGATGGACAGGTCCGTGCCGGAGGGGATATAGAGATACAGAATATACAGCCCGCCGAAGAGGATGGAGGACAAGATACCCACGTTGGGCCGCCAGACGGTGAAGATAACCAGGGCAATGGCCAGCCAGCCCCGGTCTCCGAAAGCGTTGTTGCTCCACACGCCGCTGGCGTAGTCCATGACATAGTACAGCCCGCCCAAGCCGGCAATCATGCTGCCCACGCAGGTAGCCGCATACTTGTACCGGCTGATGTTGATGCCGGCCGCGTCCGCCGTGGCCGGGTTCTCGCCCACAGCCCGCAGGTGCAGCCCTGTTCGGGTATGCTTGAGGAAATAGGAGGCCGCCAGTGCGATGATGATGGCCAGGTAGGCCAGGAAGCCATAGCTCAAAAAGACCTGGCCAAACCAGCCCAGGGAATCGGCAAAGGGCAGGGACCGGCTGAAAAAGCTGCTGGTGGCAGACAGGGCGATGGAGGGCACCTCGCTGCCGGTGAGTTTGATCAGGGAGCCGCCGAAGAAGTTGCCGAAGCCCACGCCGAAGGTGGTCATGGCAAGGCCCGTGACGTTCTGGTTGGCCCGGAGGCTGACCGTCAGGAAACAGTACAGCAGCCCCATGAGCAGAGAGCCCAGCAGGCAGGCCAGCATGGGGATGACCACCGCCAAAAAGCCGTTGATGGCCTCCGGTGCAGGCAGAGACTGCTCATAGAGGAACGAGCCGATAACGCCGCAGATGGCGCCCACATACATAATGCCGGGAATGCCCAGGTTCAGGTTGCCGGACTTCTCCGTGATGGTCTCGCCGGTAGCACCGAAGAGCAGGGGGATGCCCTGGGCCACGGCCCGGGGGATAAAAGTCACAAGGAATGAAAACATTTCCCTCAGCCCTCCTTCTTCCCAGACGTGCGGAAATGCAGCTTGTAAGAGATAAAGAACTCGCTGCCGATGATAAAGAACAAGATAATACCGGTGAGAATGTCCCCGAAGGAGCTGTTCAAACCGAAGATGGTGCTGATCTCACTGGCGCCCCGGTCCAGGAAGGACAACAGAAACGTGGTTAAGACCATGAAGATGGGGTTGAACTTGGCCAGCCAAGCCACCATGACCGCGGTAAAGCCCCGGCCGCCGGCGATGGTGGTGGTAATGGTGTGGTCCGTGCCGCCCACCAGCAGCAGCCCGGCAATGCCGCAGACGGCGCCGGAGAGGAGCATGGTGCGCAAAATGACCTTCTCCACCTTGATGCCCACATAGCGGGCGGTGCGTTCGCTCTCGCCCACCACGGAAATCTCATAGCCGTGCTTGGTATACTGGAGATAAACGTACATGCCGATGGTGAGCGCCGCCACGATCAAGATGTTCAGCAGGTATTTCTGCCCGCCGATTACCGGCAGCCAGCCTGCCTCAGAGGATTGGTTGATGATGCCGATCTTGCCGGCGCCCTTGGGTACCTCCCAGACGATGACAAAGAAGGCCACCAGCTGGGTCGCCACGTAGTTCATCATCAGGGTAAAGAGCGTCTCGTTGGTGTTCCACTTGGCTTTGAAGAAAGCGGGAATGAGGCCCCAGATGGCCCCGGCGGCGATGCTGGCCACAATCATAATGCAGATCAGCAGCCAGTTGGGCACGCTGTCCCCCAGGAGGATCATGCATGCGGCGGTGGCCAGGCCGCCCGCCAGCACCTGTCCCTCGGCGCCCAGGTTCCAGAAGCGCATTTTGAACGCCGGCGTCACCGCCAGGGAGACACACAACAAAATGGCGATATTCTGGCATAGGATCCAGATCTTCCGGCTGGTGCCAAAAGCGCCCTCGAACATGGTGATGTATACCTGGATGGGGTCCTCGCCGGTCATCAGCGTGGTGGCCACGGCGCACACGACCAAGGCCAGGATGATGGCCGCGCCCCGGATGCCCCATGCCTGATACCAGGGAAGGGCCTTCCGCTTGGAAATATGGAACAAGGGGGCTTGCTGCTGCTTATTCATGGGCATCTTCACCTCCCAGACGGGTCATCAGCAGACCCAGCTGATGTTTCGTGGCGCTGCTGCCGTCCACAATCCCGCTGACCTTGCCGCCGCAGAGAACCAGGATCCGGTCACACAGCTCCAGCAGCACGTCCAGGTCCTCGCCCACATAGACCACGGCGACACCCTTGGCTTTCTGCTTGTTGAGGAGATCATAAATGGTATAGGAGGAGTTGATGTCCAGCCCCCGGACGGCATAAGCCGTCAGCAGTACCGTGGGGGCGGAGGAGATCTCCCGGCCCACCAGCACCTTCTGCACGTTGTCGCCGGAGAGGCGCCGCACCGGCGTGCTCACGCCGGGGGTGTCCACTTCCAGCTCTTGCACCACATGCTCCGCCAGAGTCTTGGGACTCTTCCGGTCCGTAAACACCGAGCGGCCCCTCCGGAAGGAGCGGAGCATCATGTTGTCCGTCAGGTCCATGCTGCCCACCAGGCCCATACCCAGCCGGTCCTCCGGCACGAAGGACAGCGTGACGCCCAGGGCGGCGATCTTCAGCGGGTCCTTGCCGGTGAGTTCCTCCCGGTTGCCGGCGTCGTCCACATAGGTGATGCTGCCGCTTTCCACGCTCTGCAGCCCGGCGATGGCCTCCAGGAGCTCCTTCTGTCCGCTGCCGGAGATGCCGGCCACGCCCAGGATCTCCCCGGACATGGCGGTGAAGGAGACGTCCTCCAGCTTCAGGATGCCGTCGCTGCTGCGCACGGTGAGGCCCTGGACCTGGATCCTGGGCTTGGGATCCACCGGGGCCGGACGGTCAATGTTCAGCGTCACCGTGTGCCCCACCATCATGTTGGTCATTTCCTGGGCGCTGGTGTTTTTTGTCACCAGGCTGCCTACATACTGCCCCTTGCGCAGCACCGCCACCCGGTCGGACACATCCAGCACCTCGTGGAGCTTGTGGGTGATGATGACGATGGCCTTGCCGTCGGCCTTCATGTTACGCAGCACGGCAAAAAGCTTGTCTGTCTCCTGAGGGGTGAGCACCGCCGTGGGTTCATCCAGGATCAGGATATCCGCGCCCCGGTAGAGCACCTTGACGATCTCCACCGTCTGCTTCTGGGACACGGACATGTCGTAGATCTTCTGATAGGGATCCACCTCAAAGCCATAGGCCTCGCAGATGTTCCGCACCCGCTTGGCCACGGCGTCAATGTTGAGACGGCCCTTTTCCTTCAGGCCCAGGACGATGTTTTCCGCCGCCGTGAGTACATCTACCAGCTTGAAGTGCTGGTGGATCATGCCGACGCCCAAGTCATAAGCCTCCTTGGGGGACCGGATGACCACATCCTTACCGTCGATGCGGATCTGGCCGCTGTCCGGAAAATAGATGCCGGCCAGCATGTTCATCAGCGTGGTCTTGCCGCTGCCGTTTTCGCCCAGCAGCGCCAGGATCTCGCCGCGGTATATGTCAAGATTCACTTTGTCGTTGGCCAAAACCGTGCCGAAGGTTTTGGTAATGTCGCGCATTTCCACTGCTGCGATCTCGTTCCCCAATGGCATTCCCTCCCTTTTTTGAACAGGCGTCCGCCCATTGTATTTAGCATATTGCATTTGCCGGATTTCGTCAACGATTTCCCGAAAAAAACATCGGCGGGAATGAAAAAACACCCCAGAGAGCGGCTCAGGGAGCGCCCCGCCGCGCGGTCCTCTGCGGTGTTTGCTGCCGTATAATTAAGGAAAGTTCCGGCCACAGGCCGGAACTTTCCCCAAGTTTAACAGATCATTAGAACATCTCGTCCAGCAGGGTGATACCGTCGATCCGCAGGTCAAAATAGGGAGCGGAACGGTACTCGGACTCGTGGAAGTAGCCGTCGCTGATGGCCTCGGTGTCGGGGGTGTAGTCCGCGTCGGTGTCCACATCCGCCATGTAGCTGTCCATCGCGGCGCCGTCCACAGTGAAGGTGGTGACGTCAAAGACGTGGAGGCTGCCGTCCTCCAATGCAGCCTGGACCTCGGCGATCTTGTCGGCGGTACCGGCGGCCGCGGCGGCCTCGTTCACCTCGGTGAGGACCACGGAGCCGGTGGCGATGGTGCCGGTCCAGTCGGCGGCGATGGCCTCGCCGTTCAGGACGCAGTTGATCATGTACTCAAAGTAGGGCTCCCAGTTGATGCTGGAAGACACGATGAAGGTGTTGGGGCAGGCGGCAATGGTGGAGCCGTTGTAGGAGACGTTGGGCACGCCGGCCTCTTCGCAGGCGGTGGGGGCGCCCATGGAGTCGGCATGCTGGCTGATGAGCTTGCAGCCGTTGGCGATGAGCTTGTTGGCGCCTTCCTTCTCGGCGGTCTCGTCATACCAGGAGCCGGTGAAGGTGACATCCATGGTCACGGTGGGGCACACGCTCTTGGCGCCCAGGTAGAAAGAGGTATAGCCGGAAATCACTTCCGCGTAGGTAAACGCGCCCACGTAGCCCATCTTGGCCTCATCGGCGGTGAACTCGCCGGCCTCGATCATCTCGTTGAGCTTCAAACCGGCGGCAACGCCGGCCAGGTAGCGGCCCTCATAGATGGAGGCAAAGGCGTTGTGGAAGTTGTCCAGGCCCTCGGTGTGGGCGCGGGTGCCGGTGGCGTGGCAGAACTCCACGTCGGGGAACTCCTTGGCCGCCTGGATCATGAAGTCCTCGTGGCCGAAGGAGTCGGCGAAGATGATGTTGCAGCCCATGTCGGCCAGCTCGCAGGCGGCGTCATAGCACTCCTGGCCCTCAGGGACGTTGGTGCGGTAGATGAACTGGTCCTCAGTGAAGCCCAGGGCATCCCGGGCGGCGTTGGCAGCGTTCAGGAAGTTCAGGTCGTAGGTGGAGTTCTCGTCATGCAGGAAAATGAAGCCCACCTTCAGGTCTTCTTTGGCAATGCCTCCGGCAGCGGGAGCTTCCGTCTCGGGGGCTTCCGTCGCAGGAGCCTCGGTGGCGGGGGCGTCCGTGCTGGGTGCCTGGGTCTCGGTCTCGGTGCCGCCGCAGGCGGCCAGGGCAAAGACCATCGCCAGCGCCAGCATCAGCGCAAGGATCTTTTTCATGGTTTGTTTGTCCTCCTTCAAGTTTTTATCCTCACAGCGCGCGTCCCAAGGCACGCGCCGTATCGGCAAGTTTGGCTCCTCCCGCCCTCAGGTGCGGAAGGTAATCTCCCCGGTCTCGCAGTCCATCTTGTCCACGATGGCCAGGGACTCCAGGCGCAGGCCCCGGGCGCGGATCTCCGCGCCGCCGTTCTGGAAACCCTTTTCAATGGCGATACCGATGCCCTCCACTGTGGCGCCGGCGGCGTTGATGATGCCGATGAGGCCCTCCAGGGCCTTGCCGTTGGCCAGGAAGTCATCAATGATGAGGATATGATCCTCCGGGGACAGGTATTTCTTGGACACGATCACATCGTACACCCGCTTGTGGGTGAAGGACTCGATCTTCGCGGTGTAGCTCTCCCCGTCCAGGTTGATGCTCTGGGCCTTTTTGGCAAAGACCACAGGCACATGGAAGTACTGGGCGGTGATGCTGGCGATGGCGATGCCGGAGGCCTCGATGGTAAGGATCTTGTTGATGGGCAGGTCGCCGAACAGGCGGTAAAACTCCTTGCCCATCTCATTGAGCAGGTCAATGTCCACCTGATGGTTCAGGAAGTTATCCACCTTCAGAACATTCCCCGCTTTGACAATACCGTCTTTCCGAATGCGATCCTGCAAAAGCTGCATAGCCGCTCTCCTCCATCTTTCTCTCTGACGGATGGGCGCCCTTCCGCCCCCGCCGGCGCAGTACGGTATGGTTCAGTATATATGAAAACGCCGGGAATTACAAGAGCACCTGCCGGATTTTCCGCACATTTTCCCGAGGTATACGCCCCGCGGGGTTTTCTCGCGGGTGCACGCAAGAGGCGCGCCCCTGTGTTTCTATCAGGGAAACCGCGCCCCAAAGCCCCCTTTGGGCAGGGGGCTGTCCGGCAAGCTGAAAAAAAGGAGCCTTGCGGCTCCTTTTTCCGTTTGATTATTTGGCGTAGTCGATGGCCTTGGTCTCCCGCAGCACATGGACTTTGATCTGGCCAGGATAGGTCAGCTCGCTTTCGATTTTCTTGGCAATGTCCCGGGCCAGGAGCACCATCTGGTCCTCGCTGACTTCCTCGGGCTTGACCATGACCCGGATCTCCCGGCCGGCCTGGATGGCGTAGCTGGCGGCGATGCCGGGGAAGCTCTTGGAGACTTCTTCCAGCTTTTCCAGGCGCTTGACATAGCTTTCGATGTTCTCCCGCCGGGCGCCGGGTCGGGCCGCGGAAATGGTGTCCGCCGCCTGGACCAGACACGCGATCACCGTCCGGGGTTCCACGTCCCCGTGGTGGGCGTGGATGGCGTGAATGACTTCCTCGGACTCCTTGTACTTCCGGGCGATGTCCACGCCGATGGTGACGTGACTGCCCTCCACCTCGTGGTCGATGCTCTTTCCCAGGTCATGGAGCAGTCCGGCGCGCTTGGCCGTGTTCACGTCCACGCCCAGCTCCGCAGCCAGGAGCCCCGCGATGTGGGAGACCTCGATGCTGTGGCTGAGGACGTTCTGGCCGTAGCTGGTGCGGTATTTCTGGCGGCCCAGGAGCTTAATGATGTCCGGGTGCAGGCCGTGGACGCCGGTCTCGAAGGTGGCCCGCTCGCCCTCGGCCTTGATGACGGCGTTGACCTCCTTCTGGGCCTTGGCCACCATTTCCTCGATCCGGGCGGGGTGGATGCGGCCGTCCTGAATGAGCTTTTCCAGGGCCAGGCGGGCCACCTCCCGGCGCACGGGGTCGAAGCTGGAGACTGTGATGGCCTCCGGGGTGTCGTCGATGATGAGGTCACAGCCGGTGAGCGTCTCGATGGAGCGGATGTTCCGCCCTTCGCGGCCGATGATGCGGCCTTTCATCTCGTCGTTGGGGAGAGGCACGACGGAGACGGTGATCTCGCTGGTGTGGTCGGCGGCACAGCGCTGGATGGCCGTGGAGAGGATCTCCCGGGCACGGCTGTCCGCCTCCTCCTTGTACTGGGTCTCGATCTCCTTGACCTTCATGGCCATTTCGTGGGTGACCTCAGACTCCAGGTTGTGGATCAGGTAGGCCTTGGCCTCTTCGATGGTGTAGCCGGAGATTTTTTCCAGCATCTCCAGCTGGTTTTTCTTGATGGTGCGGATCTCCTCCCGCTGGGCGTCCGCCTCGGCGATCTTCCGGGAGAGGGTCTCCTCTTTCTTTTCGATGGAATCGGTCTTGCGGTCCAGGTTCTCCTCTTTCTGCTGCAGGCGGTGTTCCTGCTTTTGCAGCTCGTTGCGGCGTTCCCGGACTTCCCGCTCGTACTCGTTGCGGTTTTTGTGTATTTCTTCCTTTGCCTCCAGCAGCGCCTCCCGCTTTTTGCTCTCCGCGCTCTTGATGGCCTCGTTGATGATCCGCGTGGCCTCCTCCTCAGCGCTGGAGATTTCCCGTTCGGAAACGCGCCTGCGGTATTGGATTCCGCTGAAAAATGCTGCGACTCCTATCACGACCAGCACCACGACGGTGCCGATGATCCAGCCGATGCTTGGTGGCATAGTTTCGAAACACACCTCCCTCTTTGTAAAAATTTGGTGTGCGCCCCTTTTATGGAAAAGCCCCGGAGCGAAGGGCGTGAAAGGCAGCATGGGGCTTCCCCTGGCCCCAAGGAGCATTCGTACTATTTTACCGCGCCGCGGTTGTTATGTCAAGGAAAATCCACCCCAGGGGGCGTCCCCCTCAGCCGACAAAGCGCTGATACTCCTCCGCGGTGATGGGGGTCAGGCCGTCCGTCCGCACAGTCTGGCCCTGGACAATTACCTGGATGTCCTTTCCAAAAACGCCGGACACCGGATCGTAGGGGAGGTAACCCGTGATCGTGGCGAACATGGCGGTTCCGTAAATGAAGAGTCCCGCCCGGTCATCCAGGTCATAGCTGCCGTAGCGGGTTCCCATGGCGCTATCGGCCCGATAGCTGCCGTCGGCATAGAAACGGTAGACCTCATGGGTGCCGATGGTGACGCCGTAGTCGCTCCAGTATCCGGCCAGGAGGATCTCCTGCTCTGTAAGCTCAGGCAGGGTAAAGCGCCGGCGCTGGGCCGGGTCCGCCATGCGCACCGCCAGGGCCGCCACTTCGCTGCGCTTCACCTGGGCGAAGCCCTGGAAGCTGCCATAGCTGTCGCTGCCGGTGAGGATGCCGGCCTCGTACATCCGGCGGATGAGGCCGGAGGCCCAGTAGTATTTTTCAATGCTTCCGGCGCCGTTCAGGTCCGGGATGGTCCCCAGGTCGTTGATGGCGGGCAGGGCCGAGGCGGGGAAAGCCTTGCACAGAATCCAGGCCACTTCCTGGCGGGTGGCCTCCCTGCCGTAGCTGCCGTCGAACTCCCCGGATGAGATGATGAAATTGCCCTCAGCGTATTCCACATAGCTCTCATACCAGGGGTCGGAGGCGGGAAAATCCCGGCTGCCCTCATAGTAGAGCTTGTGGAGCCGGGCGGCGAGGGTGATGACCTCCGCGATGGTCACGGTCCCGTCCGGGTCGAAGGTGCCGGCGCTCCGGCCGTTCATAAGGCCGTAGGCATAGGCGTCGCCCACGCTGTCATAAAACCAGGCGTCCCGGGGCACGTCGGCAAACTGCCCCGTGTAACTCTGCACCGGAGAAAAATTCTCCAGCCCCGCCGCTCTGGCGGCGGGGGTCAGGCCCACCGCCAGGGCCAGAGCCAGGAAAAGGCAAAGCATGCGCTGCTTCATTCTGGAATCCTCCCATAGTTTCAAACCGGGTCCGCCCATTGGCGGGATACCTTTATTATGTATAGTATAAATTCCCGCCGCCTCTCCTGTCAAGGCGCAGCCCGCCCCCAGGGCCGCAAAAAACCAGTCCGCCCGCCGCGGCGGGCGGGCCAGCTTTTAGAACTTCCAAAAGTTGAGACAATGTACAATTTCACGAAAGTCTCTGCGTAGAGGCGGCAATCGGCGTCCAAAAAAGCCTTCCCCTCGGGTGGAAGGTGGCGCGGCGCTCACCGCGGCGGATGAGGGGGAGCGCCTCCCGGCGGGGTGTGCCTCCGGCGGCCCATTTTGGACGCCGTGGAACGCGGCACCTTGAGAAGGCTCCCTTGTGCAAAGGGAGCCTTTGGGTACGCGGAGGCTTTCGACAACCACCATAAGTGTCAACTGTCAATCGTTAACTATCAATCGAGGCCCTCGTAATTTGGGCCTTGCTCCAGGTGGGCGGCAAGGTCCGGCTCTTTCTCTTCCGGCTCCTGACACTGGAACTCCAGCGTAAACGTCAGCTCCACACCCGGGGCGTCCTGTTCCGACGGCAGGCTGGCCAGATAACCCGAGTCCCCACACCAGCCGCACTCCCACCGCTGCCCCCGGATCCTGACCGGGCTGCCACAGTGGGGACAGCGCATTGTTGCCATATCCGCACCTCCTGCCTCTCTCATGCTTACGTTCATCGTACCAGGTAACGCCCCTCTTGGCAAGGTCCTTCTCTTTCCGCCGCTCAGCACTCCGGGCCCCATACGGAGGGCAGCCATTTTCCTCCCCTTGCGCCTTGCGCCGCCGGGCCGCCGATGGTACAATGGGGGAAAAACCGCCGCCGCGCGGCGCTGTAGGAGCTTGAAGGAGGACGCAAGGATGAAAGTCGGTATCATTCGCTGTATGCAGACGGAGGATCTGTGCCCCGGCACGGCGGATTTCGCCGCGGTGCGCAGCCGCACCGGCGCCTTTTCCGGCGCGGAGGAGGCGGAGGTGGTGGGCTTTGTCTCCTGCGGCGGCTGTCCCGGAAAGCGGGCCGTAGCCCGGGCCAGGGAACTGGTGCGCCGGGGCGCGGATACCATCGCCCTGGCCTCCTGCATCCACAAGGGCACGCCCATCGGCTTCCCCTGCCCCCACCGGGAGGCCCTCACCGCCGCCATCCGGGCCGCCGTGGGAACGGACGCGGCCGTCCTGGACCACACCCATTGAAGAGCTTCCGCAGCACGGGAAGGGGAGAGACACATTGGACATCCTGATCCTGGGGGGCGGCGCCTCGGGCATGGCCTGCGCCCTCGCCGCGGCCCAAAACCCCCAAAACCGCGTCACGGTCCTGGAGCGCCAGGCCCGGGTGGGGCGCAAGCTCCTGAGCACCGGCAACGGGCGCTGTAACCTCACCAATCTCCACGCCGCCCCGGAGGACTACGCCGGGGGCGGTGCGGCGTTCTGCGCCCCGGCGCTCCGGGCCTTTCCCCCGGGGGAGATCCTCCGTTTCTTCCGGGAACTGGGCCTGCTGACCACGGCGGAGCCGGACGGGCGGGTCTATCCCCTCTCGGACCACGCCGGGAGCGTGGTGGACGTGCTGCGCTTTGCCCTGGCCCGGCGGGAAAACCTCCGCCTGTGTACCGCCCAGTGCGTCATGGCCCTCCGCCGGAAGGGGGCGGGCTTTGCCGTGGAGACGGAGACAGACCGCTTTTTCGCCCACAAAGTGGTGGTGGCCTGCGGTGGGGCGGCGGGGGGCAAGCTGGGCGGCACGGCGGACGGCTGCCGCCTTCTGGAAAGTCTGGGCCACCGGCGTGTGCCCCTGCGCCCCGCCCTGGTCCCCCTGCGCACAGACCCCGTCCTGCCCCGGAGCTGCAAAGGGGTGAAGGCCGATGTGGCCGCCCGGCTCCTGGCCGGTGGGCGGGAACTGGCCCGGGAGACCGGGGAGCTGCTGTTTACGGAGACAGGGGTCAGCGGCCCGGTGGGCTTCGCCCTGTCCCGGAGCGCGGCCCACAGCCCGGGCCCGGCGCTCACGTTGGAGCTGGACTTCCTCCGGGACTACAGCCTGGAAGACATCCTGTACCTGCTCCGCCGCCGGGCGGAGGACCCGGCCCTGGAGGCCCGGGAGCTCTTCACCGGCTGCCTCCACAGCCGCCTGGGGCAGATGCTCTGCCGGGCGGCGGGCATCCCCGCCGCGCCCATGTCCACGGTGACGCCCGCCCAGCTCCGGGCCGCGGCGGAGACGGCCAAGGGCCTTGTCCTTCCGGTTCTGGGCGCGGCGGGCCTGGACCAGGCCCAGGTCACCGTGGGGGGCGCGGACACCCGGGAGTTTGACCCGGAGACCCTGGAGAGCCGCCTGTGCCCCGGCGTCTATGCCTGCGGGGAGGTGCTGGACGTGGACGGCCCCTGCGGGGGCTACAACCTCCAGTGGGCCTGGTCCAGCGGGCTTCTGGCAGGGAGGAATTTCCTATGATCCGCCTCAGCCAGCTCCGCGTCCCCCCGTCTCCGGGGACACCGGACCTCCGCGCCGCCGCAGCGGCATATCTGAAGCTGCCCCAAGAGGAAATCCAGGGTCTCCGCATCCTCCGCCGCTCCCTGGACGCCCGGCGAAAAGAGGACATCCACTGGAGCTATACTCTGGCCCTCTCCCTTCCACCCCGGCAGGAAGCCAAGCTCCTGAGGCGGGACAGGAGCGGCCGCCTCTCCCCCTGGGAGGAACGCCCCTATATTCCGCCCCGGCGGCGCGGCCCCTGGGAGGGCCCGCCCCCGGTGGTGGCGGGTTTCGGCCCGGCGGGGATGTTCGCCGCCCTGGCCCTGGCGGAAGCGGGGCTGCGGCCCATCGTCCTGGAACGGGGCCAGGACGTGGGCGCCCGCACAGCGGCGGTCCGCCGTTTCTGGGCCGGCGGGCCTCTGGAGGAGGAGAACAACGTCCAGTTCGGGGAGGGCGGCGCCGGTGCTTTCTCCGACGGGAAACTCAACACCGGCGTCAACGATCCGCGCATCCCCTGGATCTTGCAGCGCCTCTGGGAGTTCGGCGCCCCGGAGGACATCCGCTGGGAGGCCCGGCCCCATGTAGGCACGGACATCCTCGCGGCGGTGGTGTGCGCCCTGCGCCGGAGGATCGCCGCCGTGGGGGGCGAGGTGCGCTTCGGCCACCGGCTGGAGAGCCTTTCCCAAAAAGACGGCGCCCTCCACGCCGTCACGGTATCCCAGGGGGGTACGGCTTATACCCTGCCCTGCCGGCGGCTCATTCTGGCCCTGGGCCACAGCGCCCGGGACACCATGGAGGCGCTTTTCGCCCTGGGCCTGACCATGGAGGCCAAGGCCTTCTCCCTGGGGGCCCGGCTGGAACACCCCCAGGCCCTGGTGGATCTTGCCCAGTATGGCCGCCCCCGGGGGGATACCCTGCCCCCGGCGGATTACCGCCTGAACTGCCGCCTTCCCGGCGGCGGAGGAGTTTACACCTTCTGCATGTGCCCGGGGGGGCAGGTGGTGGCCGCAGCCTCGGAGCGCGGCGGCGTGGTCACCAACGGCATGAGCCTCCACGCCCGGGACGGGGCAAACGCCAACAGCGCCCTCCTGGTGGGGGTAACGCCGGCGGACTTCCCCTTCCCCGGTCCCTTGGGAGGCATGTACTGGCAGCGGGAAATCGAACAGCGGGCTTTCCGCCTGGGAGGCGGGGACTACCGTGCCCCGGCCCAGCGGGTGGAGGACTTTCTCGCCCGCCGTCCCGGCGCCGGACCGGGAGCCGTTCCGCCCACCTATGCCCCCGGGGTGGCCTGGGGGGACCTCTGGGCGGTACTGCCGGAGCGCGTGGCGGCGGGCATGGCCTGGTCCCTGCCGGAGCTGGGAAAAAAACTCCGGGGCTTTGACCTGCCGGACGCCGTCCTCACCGGGCCGGAAACCCGGAGCAGCAGCCCCGTGCGCCTGCTCCGGGGGCAGGATTTTCAAAGCCCGGGTCTGCCGGGCCTCTATCCTTGCGGGGAAGGGGCGGGCTACGCCGGTGGCATTACCTCCGCCGCGGCGGATGGGCTGCGCTGCGCCGAGGCCCTGATCGGTGCCTCTTGAAGCCAGACAAAAGTGCCGGAACGGACCATTCTGGTCCGCTCCGGCATTTTTTATTAACAGATAGTTCAAAAATTTCTCTCATTTATTATTGTTTTGCATAATAACATTCCCCCTAGAGGAATGTTGCTTGTATAAATTCAACAGTACCATCCTTGACTTTCCCAAAACATTCATGCATACTGTGGATAAGGGCGGATGCTCTGTAGATCTGCAAATACCATCCCCCGGGGGAGCCCCGAATCGCGCCCGGGTAAGGGACCGGGCCCGAAAAACTGTATGCATCTCACTTCACTGGGAGTTTCCCTTTGCTTGCCCCCGGTCAAGGCGCCTGGGCCGGGGCTGGCCAAAGAGAGGAGTGAATGTTGTCCCCGGCGAATCACGCCGGGATGGGAAAGCCCTGTGAAGGAGAGCGTGACTGCCGGAAATACATTATGTGGAAGGAGAATTCGCTTATGGGTAAAGGAAAATACACCGCCAGAAGCATCATTGTCCGCTGTATTGTGATCCTGGTGGGTGTGCTCATCACCGCTTACGGTGCGGAGGCCTTCGTTCTGGCAAACTTGGGTAGCGACCCTGTAACCGCATTTGTACAGGGCCTCGGCAATGTGCTGAACCTGGAGTTCGGCACGGCCATGAACGTGTTCAACGTGATCTTCTTTGTAATCATCCTCATCGTGAACCGCAAGACCATCGGCATCGGGACGGTGCTCTACACCTTCCTGCTGGGCACCTTCTGCACTTTGCTGGATCCCTTCATCGTGGCGGTCATCGGGCCGGAGCCCACCATGGTCTCCCGGGTCATCCTGATCGTCACCGGCACCATCGCCCTGGGCATCGGCCTGGGCTTCTACCAGTCCGCCGAGTTCGGCTGCGGCCCGTCCGACGCCTTCAACCAGACCATGGCCAAGGTACTGAAAATGCAGCTGCGCTGGTGGCGCATGATCTTCGACGTGATCATGGTGGTAGGCGCCCTGATCCTGGGCGGCGTGGTCCATGTGGGCACCCTGGTGGGCATGTTCCTGGTGGGCCCGGTCCTGGGACCCGTGCTCAACAAAATGGCCCCTGTGGTCAACAAGTGGTCCGGCAACGAGGACATCGAGTATGTAGCGAAATAGCCGCGGCGCGGCATTCCGGAAATGGCAGACAGAAAAATCAAATGGAAAGGTGGTACCTATTATGTCTGGAAACGGAAAGATGAAGGCCTTTGTGTATCATGATGTGAACGACGGCCGCTTTGTGGAGCGGGACATCCCCACCATCCTGGATCCCCGGGACGCCATTGTGAAGGTACAGCTCTCCACCATCTGCACCAGCGACTTCCATGTGCTCCACGGGGCTGTGCCCTCCGCCAACAAGGGCATCATCCTGGGCCATGAGTTCGTAGGCGACGTCATCGCCGTGGGCGACGCGGTGAAAAAGATCAAGCCCGGTGATCGGGTCGTCTCCAACGTGGAGACCTTCTGCGGGGAGTGCTTCTTCTGCAAGCGCGGCTTTGTGAACAACTGCGTGGAGGGCGGCTGGTACCTGGGCTGCCGGATCGACGGCTGCCAGACGGAATACGTCAGGGTTCCCATCGCCGACAACGGCCTGACCATCATTCCGGAGAAGCTGGACTATGTGGACGTGCTGGCCTGCAGCTGCGTCCTGCCCAGCGGCTACTTTGGCGCGGAGCTGGCGGAAATCCACCCCGGCGACACTGTGGTGGTCCTGGGCTGCGGCCCCTGCGGCTATACCAGCATGATGTGCGCCCGCCTGTTCGGCCCCGCCCAGATCATCGCCGTGGACCGCCATGACGACCGGGGCGAGTTCGCCCTGAAGCAGGGTTGGGCGGACGTGTTCATCAACCCCAAGAAGCAGAACGTGGAAGAGGTGGTCAAGAGCCTCACCGGCGGCCGGGGCGCGGACTCCGTCATCGAGATGGCCGGCAAGGACGGCACCTTCGAGCTGGCCTGGAAGGTAGCGCGGCCCAACGGCATCGTAGTCCTCACCGCCATGTACGAGGAGGATCAGGTTCTGCCCCTGCCCTCCATGTACGGCAAGAACCTCATCTTCAAGACCGGCGGCGTGGACGCCAGCAAAAACCAGATGCTGGTAGATCTCATTGCCGGGGGCAAGCTGAACCCCCGTCCCCTGTTCACCCACTTCAAGCCCCTCAACGACATCAGCAATATCTATAACTTCTTCATGAACAAAGAGGACGGCTGCATCAAGGTGGCCATCACCCCCTATGAGGAATAAGTAAAACATAAAAACCGTTGCATGGGCCCCGCCGGATAAACCGGCGGGGCCCTCAGCCTGTCCCAAAAGTCTTTCACACAACTTTTGGGACAGGCTGAATATGCCGTGGCCTTTTCGCCCGGACGAAAAGGCCACGCTCCGCTCGACGTGTGCGCCTTGCGCAGCAAGGCCTCGCGCGGCATGGCGATCCAACGCGAGGCGGGTTGCCGCCCCCTCACGCTCCCCCGCCCGGGGGGCCACTCCGTGGAAAGAAACCTCTTTTGGCAAGCCGAAGCCCCGCCGGTTTAACCGGCGGGGCCCTTTTGCTTTATTGGTTTTGCTGTGGTTCCGGGTCGGGGGCGTCAAGCAACAGCTGCTTGGTTGCTGCGGTAGAGGAAGGTGACAACCTGGCCCCGGATACAGGGTTCCTCCGGTCCAAAGGTGGTGGTCGTGGTGCCGGTGGTGATGTCGTTCTCCACAGCCCACAGCACCGCGTTGTAGTAGTAAGCGTCCTCCACCAAGTCCGTAAAGGGATTCTCTATGGTCGCAGGTTCCGGAGAACCGGCGGCACGGTAGAGGAAGGTCACGGCCTGATCCCGGGTCACGGTTTCCTCCGGGCCAAAGGTGGTATCGCTGGTTCCCTCAGTGATGCCGTTCTCCACGGCCCACAGCATTGCTTTGTAGTAGTAAGCGTCCTCCACCACATCCGTAAAGGGATTCTCGGTGGTCTCAGGCTCCGGAGAGCCGGCGGCGCGCCACAGGAAGGTCACCATCTGGCCGCGGGTGCAGCTCTCGTCCGGGCCGAAGGTGGTGTCCGTGGTTCCCTCGGTGATGCCGTTCTCCACGGCCCACAGCACCGCGTCATAGAAGTAGTCCCCTTCTTCCACATCGGTGAAGCCCTGCTCAGGGGCCTCCAGGATGGTGATGCGGCCCTGGCCGGCGGGATCGGCGTAATCCTCCAGCCCATCCGCGCCCAAGTAGTCAAAGAAGGCGATCAGAGCCTGGCTGTCCAGCTGCACATCCTCCTGCACCAGGGGGAGCGTGGTCAGCATGGTGAAGCCGTCGCCGGCTTCTTTCAGGTAATAGCCGGTGCTGCCGAGAGTGTAGGTCTTGTCCAGCTCCAGAGGTTCGCCGTTGACCATGACGTCGCTGACCCGGCGCGCGGCCCCCTCGGGGATCTCCACAAACTGCCCCTTTTCATCGGTCACAACCGGCGTGGGGACGCTGGTATCAATGGTGAAAGTGAGGCCGGAGACCTGCATGAAGCCGCCGCTCTCACCGGGGGTGGCAAAGCAGGACATCTCCAGTACATCCAGCAGCTGGGCGCCTGTGATCTCTGCGGAGCAGAGGGAATTGTTGTAGGGATGGACGGCGAGGATGTCGCCATAGGTGATGTCTCCGGCCTTGGCGCCGGCAATGTAGTTTTCGCTCTCTGGATCGGTGTGATCCACAGGCAGATCCGCCCGGATGCCGCCACCGCCCAGTATGGCGATGTCGGAGTCAACGGCGTACCGGATGGAATCCGCGCACAGGTCGCCCAGGTTAGTCTCCTTGTTCCGGACGGCCCGGTTGCCGTCGGCGCCCATGGTGGTGAGCGCGATGTCGGTGTTTGCCACGACCTCGTTGGTCAGGTCCTCATATTCCGCCTCGATGCCGGCAATAAACTCGGTGGTCTCAGGATCTTTCTCGGTATAGTCGGTAATAAGTTCCGCGGTAACGCTGCCGTCAGCGGAGAGAATGATCTTGCCGATGGCGGCCAATTCCGTACCGGTCTGGTTGAGGAGGACAGTATTGCCGTCCTTGTCGGTGACAGCCTTGCCGGAGACGGTGCTGTGGGAGTGGCCGTCGATGAAGGCGCTCAACCCGCTCACGTTGGCGATCACGTCCTCGCTGCGCCAGGGGGCGGACTCTTCGCTGTCGCCCAGGTGGCCCACGGCAATGACATAGTCCGCGCCCTCGGCCTTGGCGTCGTCAATGGCCTTCTGCACCGCGTCGTAAAGGTCCTGGCCGTTGTTCCCCTCGCAGAAGCCATAGATGAAGTTACCGTCCTCATCCTGGAAATAGGCGGGGGTGGACTTGGTGAAGGTCTCAGGGGTGCAGATGCCCACATAGGCCACGGTGGTCTCCCCGTAGGTGATGAGCTTGTAGGCGTCAAACACCGGTTCCCCGGTCTGCAGGTCTATGAAGTTGCAGGCGTAGTAGCCCACGTCGGACATGGCGTCCAGCTCCAGGAGCCGGGGCACGCCCTTGTAGTCGAATTCATGGTTGCCGGGGACCAGGAAATCGTAGCCCAGGTAGTTCATGATGTCGATGAGGTACTCGCCCTCGGAGAGGGTGCCGATGGCAGCGCCTTGTACGGCATCGCCGGCGTCTATCAGCGTAACGTTGTCCGCGCCGTATTCGGCTTCCATCTCCTTCATGTAGGCGGCCAGGCCGTCATAGCCCAGGCCGTCGTGCAGGCCGCAGTGGACGTCGTTGGTATGCAGGATGACGATGTCCCCCTCCGCGGCGAAGGCGCCCGTGCCCATCAGCCCCAGAGCCAGTACCAGGACCAGGAGCACGGCAAGAATCCGTTTGCTCATGTGTTACCCTCCAATTCATCGTCAATATATTTGGACGGATTGTCCGAGGCCAGTATATCACATTCCTCCGGTAGATGGTAGTCTGAATTCAGCAATTTCCCAATTTTTTGAAAATTTAAAAGAAACTTTACTTTAATCTTGCACAAAGTGCATCAACAAAAACCCGCCGCCTGCGCTTGCAGGCGGCGGGTTGCAT
>CALWOS010000154.1 GCA_944383185.1 uncultured Oscillospiraceae bacterium | reverse complement strand
TATGATTACTGGATCGTCGTAAACAATCAAAAGTGAAGTCTTGTTTGCGTCTGGACACAGATGACCATCAAGTGGCCTGCAAAAATATGCAGGTCACTTTTCTTTTTGCAGTGGACAGGCAAGGCATCCCGCTTTGGTACATAGGGATGAACAAAAGGAGGGAATCCATATGAAAAAAAGAGCCTTGCCTGATGTGTGCTGTGTCTACGCAAAAGAGGGAAAACGCCTTGCCGAAATCATAGAAGAGTCTTTTCGGCTGTACCTTCGCCGTATCCTTGCCGAATCTGGCGATGCCGCGATACAATGATGCCGATGAATGGCCGCTTATCTCAGGAGGTATGACATGTACTTGGAGATAAGCAATCCCATGGATTACCATGCGGCTTTATACATCAGATTATCAAAGGAGGATGAGAGCGAAGGACCTTCTCAGAGTGTCCAGAACCAGGAATCCCTGCTGCGGGAGTTTGTGCAGCAGCAGCGCCTGAATGTCTACGACACCTATGTGGACGACGGCTGGAGCGGAACCAGCTTTGACCGCCCGGATTTCCAGCGAATGATTGCCGACATTGAGGCCAGGAAGGTCAATATGGTCATCACAAAGGACCTTTCCCGCCTGGGGCGGGACTACATCATGACCGGCCACTATATGGAGCGGTACTTCCCGGAGCACAGGGTGCGGTACATCTCCCTGCTGGACGGCATCGATACCGGCGTGGACTCCACCGCCAACGATATCACCCCTTTCCGGGCCATCATGAACGACATGTACGCCAAGGATATCTCCAAAAAGATCAAGAGCGTCAAGCGGGATAAGCAGCGGAAGGGGCAGTTCATCGGCGGCAAACCGGTGTACGGCTACAAGATGCATCCCACGGAGAAAAACAAGATCGTCGTTGATGAGGAAGTGGCGCCCGTCGTGCGGCGAATCTTCGCACTGGCCCTCTCCGGCATGAGCTGCCGAAACATTGCCGCCCTTCTCAACCAGGAGGGAGTGCCCACCCCGGCTACTTATGCGAACCTCCCGGTGGCAAGACCCGGTCCCTACACGGGCCTCTGGAGCAGCGAGCGGATCTCCGATATGCTGCAAAATGAGACCTACATCGGCAACATGGTCCAGGGGCGCAGCGTGAAGATCAGTTACAAGTCCAAGAAGTGCCTGAAACAGCCTCCGGCAAACTGGGTGGTGGTGGAGGGCACTCACGAGCCGCTGGTGGACAGGGAGACCTTCCGCAAGGTGCGCCTGCTGGTCAATAGCCGCAAGCACACCCGGAGTCGGACCTACGACTTCCTGCTGAAGGGATTGATTTTCTGCCACGAGTGCGGCTACCCGTTGGCGGTGCTCAACCGGAAAAACGCCAGGGGAGAGGATGTGCTGTACTTCGTCTGCCGCACCTACCAGCGCTTCACCAAGGCGGGCGTCTGCACGTGCCACTCCATCAAGGAGAAAACGGTGACCGACGCGGTGATCGCCAAGGTGCGGGAGGTCTGCCAGGCCTACCTGGCACCTAAAAAGCTGCTCCCGATTGCCCGGGAGGCCGTGGAAGAAGCGCAGCGGAAGAATACCTTGGAGACAGAGCTCCAAGCCCTCCAGTCCAAGATCGACAGCCTCACCGCCAACCTGGACCGGATGTACACCGACCGGCTCAGTGGACTGCTGCCGGAGGCGGACTTCCAGCGCATCTTCGCTCGGATCAAACTGGAGCGGGAGCAGCTGGAGGAAAAACGGAGGGCCGTGGAGTTTCAGAAAAAAAGCCCCGTCCACAGTGAGGACAGGGCCAGGGAACTGGTACAGCGTTTTATCAGGACAGCGGGGGAGAGCCGGGAATTGCTGGTAAGCCTCATCGAACGGGTGGAGCTGACCGAGGACAAGGAAGTCATGATCAAATTCCGCTTCGCCCAACTGGACGAAACGGCGGAAAGCCAGACACTGCAAGGGGTTGCGCCGTCTGAGACGGCGTAATTTTCCGGAGCCAATCGCTTACAAAAGCCGGGGCGCAATGTATCCCGCCTGGAAAAAAAGGCCTTGGAGAAGCTGCGGGATGCCTTTGCCGCGGAGGAGCAAGGATAGGTGCGGAAAAGACTGGAACGGCGCAGCCGACGCTGCGCCGTTCCGATTGCCGCGAATGGAAAACGTGTTTTGCCTCACTGGGCTGTGCCGCGCGGCCCGTGCCACCAAAACGGGGCATGTCACAGCCGCATGGCGTTTTTGCCTTTATCGGAATAATCCGGAGAACCAGGCCTGATAGTAGGCCCAGTCGATGCGCTCCACCATCGTGCGGACGTTGTCCGCCGCCCGGGGGATGCGGCAGCCGGTGAACATGGCCGCCACCGTCAGGGCCACCACGCCCACGCCCAACAGGCACAACAGGATGATAATCACTCTCCAGTAGACTGGCCAGGGCTTGTTTTCCGCGTCCTTCTCCCCCAGGAGCAGTTCCCGGCGCTTCCGGCTGATCCGCCGGGCAGGCAGGCGCACGGCGGCGGCCAGGATAGGCAGGGCGCCGGCAAAGAGCAGGCAGGCCACGGCGTACAGCAGCAGGGCGTCCGAGACCATGGTGCCCTGGCTGCGCAGGCCCACGTCCAGGACAAAAAGCCCCACAAAGGCCACGGCGCAGCCCGCAAGGGCCAGCAGCAGGCCGCCCAGTACGCACAGCACCACCTGCCCGGCAAAGGCGCCGGGGCGCTTCCGGGCCGGGGAGTCCCCCTCCTGGGGCAGGACCCGGCCGGACGTCTCTGCGTCCTGAGGCGCATCTTCCGAATGGAGCTCCTGCGTTTGCAGTTCTGGTTCCGCTGCTTCTTCTGTTTCTTCCTGCGCCGGCGTTTCCTCCGATTCCCCGGCGGCGTCCGGCTCGTCCATATAGATGAACTCCGCTTCCATGGGGAAGCCCATCTGCGCGCCGGCTTCCTCCTCCGGAGCCGAAAGAACGGCGTCCTCCGGGGGGGCGTCCTCCGCCCGGGCCGGATCCGTTTCCGCAGGCTCCGCCGCTTCCTCCTGTGCGCCCGGCTCCTCCGGAAGATCCTGCGAGGCAGACGGGGACTCCGGGGCCGCTTCTTCCGCCGGGGCCGGCGCGTCCCCCGACGCCGCCGGGGTGGAGCCGGCGTCATGGGAAGGGCTCAGGCCATGCTCGGCCAGGATGGCGGCCACGGCGGCGCCCACGGCCCGCTCCAGGTCCGCGTCCTCCTCCGCCTGGGCAGCCTGTTCCTCCGCCCGGGCTTTTTCCGTCTCCGCGTCCTCCGGCGCGGCCTCTTCCGCCGCCGGGGCCTCTTCCGCTTCCCCGGCTTTTTCCCGGGCGGGCGGCGCGGGGAACGGGGCGTAGGACTTGCGCAGCTGGATGGCGACCCGCATGGGCGTATCCAGCTGGGCCAGCAGCGCCGCCTCGTCCTCCGCGGCGTCCAGGCGCGCGGTGTATTCCTGGAGCACCGCGTCCAGATCCTGCGGCTCCATAAAGCTCAGGTAGTGGCGCAGCTCTCCCAAATATTGCTGTCTGGTGATGGGACTCACCTCCAATAGGTCTACATAATCCGCTGAATTACGACAACATTATATGCAAAAACCCATCGGCGGTCAAGGGGAAAGTGGTGGAAATCGCCGTTTATTCGGTGGAGACCTCCAGCTCCCGGAGCTTGGTATTGTTGTGGAAGATCTTCACCAGGTAGAGCTGTTCGGGCTCCAGGGGCCCGAAGAGGAACTGGCCGTCGTCGTCGGTGACGCAGCTGGCCACGGTCTCCGGGACGCCCTCCTCCCGGGGCCGCTGCAGCAGGGCCATGGCCCCCGGAAGGGGTCGCCCGCCGCCGCCCAGGACCCGGCCACAGATGGCGGCGGCCCCTGTGGGTTCTGGGCGGATGGTGGTCTGCACCTGTTCGCCCCGCCCCGGACGGAAATAGAACTTGGAATATGTATTCAAGGCATGATCGCTCCCTCGGTTTCAGTTGGCTTTCGTTCCAGTATATCCTGCGCCGGGCCCTTTGGTGCGGGGGATTTCCCACGGCTTTCCTTGACAAGCCGGACATCTTCGCATACAATGATTAAAGCGCGCCGAAAAACCTTCGGAACCCTCGCGGCCATGGCCGCGAACAAGGCAGAATCCCCTTGCCGGAAACGGCACCGCCGTTTCCGGCGGATGAAAGCCCAAGTACCCCCATCTCATCACAAGAGAGGATGAAATACAACAATGGCCAAGGAAAAAAAGGTGGAGCAGATCACGGATATGGATGTGGATTTCGCCCAGTGGTACACGGACGTGTGCACCAAGGCGGAACTTATCGGCTATACCTCCGTGAAGGGCATGTTCATTCTCCGGCCCTATGGCTACGCCATCTGGGAAAACATTATGCACGAGTTGGACGCCCGGTTCAAGGAGAAGGGCCATGTGAACGTGGCTATGCCCATGCTGATCCCCGAGAGCCTGCTCCAGCGGGAGAAGGACCATGTGGAGGGCTTCGCCCCGGAGTGCGCCTGGGTGACCCACGGCGGCAGCGAGAAGCTGGAGGAGCGCCTTTGCATCCGCCCCACCAGCGAGACCCTGTTCTGCGAACACTGGGCCAATATCGTCCACTCCTGGCGGGACCTGCCTCTCCTTTATAACCAGTGGTGCAGCGTGCTCCGCTGGGAAAAGACCTCCCGGCCCTTCCTGCGGCACCGGGAGTTCCACTGGCAGGAGGGCCACACCCTCCACGCCACGGCGGAAGAGGCCATCGCCGAGACCGAGCAGCAGCTGGAGGTTTATGCCCGGCTGTGCGAGGACTTCCTGGCCATGCCCGTGGTCCGGGGCTGCAAGACCGACAAGGAGAAGTTCGCCGGGGCCGAGCGCACCTACACCATCGAATGCATGATGCATGACCGCAAAGCCCTCCAGAGCGGCACCAGCCACTATTTCGGGGACGGCTTTGCCAAGGCTTTCGGCATCACCTATTCCGACAAGGAAAACAAGCTGGTCCACCCCCACGAGACTTCCTGGGGCCTCTCCACCCGGATCATCGGCGGGCTCATCATGACCCACGGGGACAACAACGGCCTGGTCCTGCCGCCCCGGGTGGCGCCCATCCAGGTGGTGGTCCTGCCCATCGCCCAGCACAAGCCCGGCGTCCAGGAAGCCGCCGCGGCCCTGGTGGAGCGGCTTACCAAGCTGGGCCTCCGGGCAAAGGGGGATTTCAGCGACAACAGCCCCGGCTGGAAGTTCGCCGAGTATGAGATGAAAGGCGTGCCCCTGCGCCTGGAGATCGGGCCCAAGGATATGGAGGCCGGGCAGTGTGTGGCCGTGTCCCGGCACAACCGGGAAAAGCGCGTCCTGCCCCTGGAAAGCCTGGAGACCGCCGTGCCCGCCCTCCTGGACGAGATCCACGGCGCCCTCTTCGCCAGGGCAAAGGCCAACCTGGACAGCCACACCTATACCGCCCGGACCCTGGACGAGTGCCGGGAAATCCTCCAAAACGGCGGCGGCTTCATCAAGACCATGTGGTGCGGGGATGAGCGCTGCGAACTGGCCATGAAGGAGAAGCTGGGGGTCACCAGCCGGTGTATCCCCTTTGTCCAGGAGAAGGTTGGGGACGTCTGCCCGGTGTGCGGCAAGCCCGCCAGCACCATGATCTACTGGGGCGTGGCGTACTGACCTTCCATCTGAAAAGCGTGCTGCAAGTAATTTGCAGCACGCTTTTTTGCGGTGTTCAGATCACGGTGAGCTCTTTGGGATGGTGGTTGAGAATTTCGCAGCCGTTTTCGGTGATGAGGACCAGGTCCTCGATGCGCACGCCGAACTCCCCGGGGAGGTAGATCCCCGGCTCGATGGAAAAGACCATCCCCGGCTCCGCCACGGCGGGGGAGCTGCCGCTCACATCCGGGGGCTCGTGGCACTCCAGGCCGCAGCCGTGGCCCAGGCGGTGGGTGAAGCAGGCCCCATAGCCGCCCCGGGCGATGACCGCCCGGGCGGCCCGGTCCAGCTCCCGGAGGGGCACGCCCGGCCCAGCCATGGCCTCGGCGGCCTGGTTGGCCTCCAGCACCAGGGCGTAGACCTCCCGCTGTTTTTCGCTGACCTCCCGGAAGAACACGGTCCGCGTCATGTCGCACCAATAGCGGCCAATGGGGGTGAAGATGTCGAAGATCACGCTGTCCCCGGGGCGCAGGGCCGTGCCGTCCGGGGCGTGATGGGGATCCGCGCCGTTGGGCCCGAAGCACACCAGCTGCTGCCCCTCCCCGTCCGCGCCGTGGGCGCGGTAGAGGGCGTTTACCCGGGCGGCCAGCTCCGCCTCCGTCACGCCGGGGCGGAGCTCCCGGAGCACCGCGGCCATCACGGCGTCGTTGGCCCGGGAGGCCCGGCGCATGGCCTCCCGTTCCGCCGGGTCCTTGCACTGGCGGGCCAGGTCCACCGGGCCGGAGCCCAGCGCCGGGCGCACGTCCGGCCGGGCCTCCAGGAGCGGGATGAGGAATTTGCTGTAGCAGAACTTGTCCACCCCCAGCGCCCCGGGTCGCACCCGGGCGGCCAGGTCCCGGACGGGGTCCTCCCCGTCCTTGTGAACCACCACGGGGAGCTCTGCCGTGGGGGAGAGGCCGAAAATCTCGTTGGCGAAGAGCACGGCCTCCCCCCCGCTGGTCAGGTACAGGCCCAGGAAGCGCTCATGGGGTTCCACCCACAGCCCCGTGAGGTAGTAGACCGCCGGCGTGGCGGTGACCAGCATCTGGGAAAAGCCCCCCTGGGCCATGCCGGCGGCGATCCGCCGGAGCCGCTCCCGGTCCATCAGCCTTTCTCCACCAGCACCCAGAGCACCTCCGCCTCCCGGTCGCCGGGATTGCGGCTGCAGTGGCGCTGGCCCGCGGGGATGAAGCAGGCGCTGCCGGCGGAGAAGGCGCGGAGGCCATCCTCCTCCGTCTCGCAGCTCACGTCCCCGGAGAGGATGAAGGAATATTCGTCGCAGTCGTGGGCTGCCCAGGGCACCACGGTCCCCGCCGGGAACACCGCGTGGCCCATGGTGATCTTTCCGCCGTCCGCGGCGGGGGTGAAAAAGTCCGTCATGGCCACGCCGTCCGGCCGGACCAGGGTATTCGCTTCCGCGAGCGTCACGCGCTTCATCCCCGGGCCTCCTTTTCCTGACGGGCGGGGGTGAGCCCCGTGACCGCAAAGGTCTCCGGATCCACCAGCACGCCGTAGTCCTCCGCGGCCTGGGCCACGGTGATGTACTCGTTCTTCACATCCATGGCCACCTTTTCCGGCGGACGTTTGAAGGGGTCGCCATAGCCGCCGCCGGTGGCGGTGACCATGCGCACCACGTCGTTGGTGTTCATGACCCGCCGGGCCACAATGCCCATGGGCGGACTCTCGGTGCCGTCGGCGTCCCGGAACTGGAAGTAGTTGATGGAGCCGTCCTTCCCTCCTGCCGCGCCCCAGACGGGCCACTTGTTCCGGCCAAAGGAGGCGGTGAAGGACTGGTTGTCGTTCATGGAGCGGTAGGCCCGCACCGCGCCGCTGCCGCCCCGGAACTCTCCGGCGCCGGCGCCGTCGGTGTGGAGGCTGTACTCGTCCACCCGGATGCCGTAGCGGGTCTCCGCCATTTCCACGGGGACGTTGTAGGTCTCCCCGTCTCCCACGCAGAACTGGCCCACCTGGCCGTCGTGCCCCCGGCAGGCGCCCCAGCCGCCCACGGTGGGTTCGATGATCAGGTAGTCGTTTCCGAAATCCTGGTGCTTCCCGGCCATGAGCACGGTGCACACGCTCAGCAGATGCCCGGCGCCCAGGGACTCCGGGAACACCGGGGCCAGGGCCTTCCAGACCAGGTCGATGGCGTAAATCATGCTCTCATAGTAGCAGGAGGTGGCCGCCGGGCGTTTGGCCTGGAGGACGCTGCCCTCTTCGCAGACGATGCGCAGGGGGGCGAAGACCCCGTCGTTCACCGCCAGCTCCGGGCCGATGATGGACATGAAGATCACCTTCACCCCCGCGTAGGCGGCGGTGGCGCCGGTGTTGACGCAGCCGGCCACCTGGGGGTCGCTTCCGGTGAAGTCTGCCAGGAATTCCTCGTCGGTGATGGTGACCTTCACCTTCAGGTGCACCGGGGAGCCGTGGCCGTCGTCGTCCATCCACTCGTCCATCTCCCAGCTGCCCTTGGGCATCTCCTTGAGCCGGCGGCGGGCCACCAGCTCGCCCTGGGCGATGAGCCGCTCCATGGAGCCTTTCACCACGTCCACGCCGTATTTCTCGCACAGCTCTCCCAGCCGGCGCTCCCCGGTGCGCAGGGAGGAGATCTGTCCCCACATATCCCCCTGGGAGATCTGGGGATAGCGCATGTTGCTGCGCATCACGTCCCACACGGGCTCCACCAGCTCCCCCCGGTCCACCAGCTTCACCCCGGAAAAGCACATGCCCTCCTGGTAGGTGTTGGTGGCGTCCGTGGTGAAGGAGCCGGGGGCCATGCCGCCGATATCGCTCCAGTGGGCCTTGTTCCCCGCGAAGGCGATCAGCTCGCCCTGGTAGAAGATGGGCATGACCATGCCCACGTCGGACATGTGGGTGCCGCCCCCGATGAAGGGGTCGTTGATGATATACACATCTCCCGGATGGAGATTTTCCCTCCCAAACTTATCTACAACGGCGCAGATCATTGGGGAGATCATGCCGATGAAGCCGGAGACGCCGTTGCCCTGGGTGAGCAGGCGGCCCTGGGCGTCGGCAATGCCGCTGGCGTAGTCCAGGGTTTCGTAGATGATGGGGCTCATGGACGTCTGGGCGAAGGCGTAGAAGATTTCATTGCTCACGGCGATGAGGGCGTCCTTCACGATGTCCAGGGTGACGGGATTGATGTCGGTCTGCCGGTTCATTGCTGCACCTCCGTTTCCACGATGAGATTTCCGTACGGGTCCACTCGGAGGGTCTGCCCGGGGCAGACCACAGTGGCGGTGGTGGGTTCCTCCACCACCAGGGGGCCGGCGGCGCGGGCGCCGCTGCCCAGTTTGGCCCGGTCATAGATGGGGGTATCCAGCCAGCCGTCTCCGGAGAAAAAGACCCGGCGGCGCTCCTTCAGGGCCTGGGAGATGTCTCCGGCCTGGGGGGCGATCTCCTGGAGCGCCGGCTTGTGGAGGCGGCCATGGGCCACCAGGTGGAGGTTCACGATCTCCGCCGGGGTGTCTGGAAGGCGGAAGGTGTAAAAATGCTCATGGGTCTGGTGGAAGCGGTTCATGATCTCCTGGCGGTCCGCCTCGCTCCAGGGCACCGGGGGCGCGGCCACCTGGACGGTGTGCTCCTGGCCCATGTAGCGCATGTCGGCGATGTAGGTGAACATGGTCTGCTCTTCCGAGACGCCTTCCTCGGCGAAATGGCGCCTGGCCTCGGCGGTCATGCCTTCCCACAGGCGGTTGAGCTCTTCCATGGGCGCGGCGCTGAAGGCAACGATCTTGGTCTGGATGTAATCGTGGCGCACGTCGGTCATGAGCATGCCCCAGGCGGAGAACACCGAGGCCGCCACCGGGACGATCACCTTGCGGATGTTCAGTTCCCGGGCCAGGGTGGGGCCGTGCATGGGCCCGCCGCCGCCGAAGGCCACCATGGCGAAGTCCCGGGGATCATAGCCCCGGCGCACGGAGATGAGCTTCAGGGCGTTCATCATGTTGGAGTCCGCCACCCGGATGATGCTCTCCGCGGCGCCCTCCGCGCCGGTGGAGAGGGGCGCGCCCACCCGCTGGATGAGGGCGGAGCGGACGGCGTCCAGGTCCACCTCCATGTCGAAGTTCTTGGCGGACAGCCGCCCGGCGATGAGGTTGGCGTCGGTGGTGGTGGGCTCGGTGCCGCCCTTGCCGTAGGCCACCGGGCCGGGAAGGGCCCCGGCGCTCTGGGGTCCCACCTTCAGGGACCCGGCCTCGTCCATCCAGGCGATGGAGCCGCCGCCGTTGCCGATTTCCACGATGTCCACCACCGGGGCCATGATGGGGTAGCCCGCGCTGCGCTCGGTGCGCTCGATGTAGTAGGAGGTGGTCACCTTCACCTCGCCCTGGTCGATGAGGGAGCACTTGGCCGTGGTGCCGCCCACGTCGAAGGCGATGACATTGGGCTCGCCGAGGATCTTGCCCAGGATGGACGCGCCGAAGACCCCGGCCACCGGGCCGGACTCCACCACGTTCACCGGGGTGAGCTTGGACTGGGCGAAGGTGGTGGTGCCGCCGTTGCTCTGCATAATGTACCGGCTGCCGGGCACCCCGGCCCCGGACAGGCGCTGCTCCAGCCGGTCCAGGTAGGAGGAAGCCACGGGCATCACATAGGCGTTGAGGGCGGCGGTGGAGGTGCGCTCATATTCCCGCCACTCCTTGGTGATGTCCACAGAGGGGCAGACGAACACTTCCGGCCAGAGCTGGCGGATGAGTTCCACCGTTTCCCGCTCGTGGGCCTCGTTGGCGTAGGAGTTGATGTAGCACACGGCAATGGCCTCCACCTGCTCCCTTTTCAGGTACTCTACCGCGGCGCGGACGTCGTCCCGGGAGAGGGGCTGGAGCACCGCGCCGTCGTAGCGCACCCGCTCCGTCACCTCCCGGCGGAGATAGCGGGGAATGAAGGGCGCGGGCTTTTCAAAGACCATGTTGAACAGGTCCGGCCGGTTGCCCCGGGCCAGTTCCAGCACGTCCCGGAAGCCCCGGGTGGTGATCAGGGCGGTCTTGGCGCCCTTGCGCTCGGTGAGGGCGTTGATGATGGTGGTGGTGCCGTGGAAGAATGCCTCGATCCCCTTGGGGTCCACCCCGCTTTTTTCCATTACGTCCATGACGCCCGCCTCAAAGTTGGGGGGCGTGGTGTGGGCCTTTTCCAGGATCAGGTTTCCGCTTTCGTCGATGGCCACCAGATCGGTGAAGGTGCCGCCGATATCCGTTGCGACTCTCATAAACCTTTGGGTCCCTCCGTTTCTGTTGGATTTTCATCAAAATGCCGCAGTTTTCAAGGCCTATTGTGTTCAGTATACCAACGCTTCGCTCCGTTTTCAATTGTTTGCCGGACATTTTCACAATCTTTTATAGGAAAAGTGCCGCAAAAATGGACCCGCGTCGCGCGTGAAGCGACATAGACCGCTCATTTTTCCGCTGTGGCCGCGCCCGTGGGCTGGATTTTGGAAAAGAGCGCCGGGAATGCCGCGCCTTTGCCCGCGGCATACTAAAACCGGGGCGGCGGCGCAAAGCCGTGCCGCCGGACACGGCATGTGGCCAATTTTGCCATGGGTTTGCACGGCAAAAACCGCGCCGCCCACTTCGGCGGGCCGCCGCCGGGAGCGCGGCAGCCGCTCCGG
>CALWOS010000153.1 GCA_944383185.1 uncultured Oscillospiraceae bacterium | reverse complement strand
GCACCATGTCCACCATCAGCCGGGCGATCTCCACTTCCCGGGCCGTGGGCGCGCCGAAGCTCAGGCCGTCCTTTACGGCCTCCGCCACCGCGGCGCGGATCTCCGGGTGGTTGTGCCCCAGGATCATAGGGCCCCAGGAACAGACGTAGTCGATGTAGCTCCGGCCATCCTCGTCATAGACCCGGCTGCCCTCCGCCCGGGCGATGAAGCGGGGGGTCATGTTCACGGCCCGGTAGGCCCGGACGGGGCTGTTCACACCCCCGGGCAAAACCTCCACGGCCTGCCGGAACAGCGCTTCGCTGCGATCCATCAGCCGATATCCCCCTTCCGGATGGCCTGGGCCAACTCCTTGGCGTAATAGGTAATGAGCATATCCGCCCCGGCCCGAAAGACGCTCAGGGCGCTCTCGCACATGATCCGGTACTCGTCCACCAGCCCCGCCGCCGCAGCGGCCTTGATCATGGCGTACTCCCCGGAGACGGAATAGGCACAGAGGGGCAGGTCAAAGTTGTCCCGCACCTGGCGGATGACATCCAGGTAGCTGAGAGCGGGCTTCACCATGAGCAGGTCCGCCCCCTCCTCCACGTCCAGGGCGCACTCCTTCAGGGCCTCCCGGGCGTTGTGGGGGTCCATCTGATAGCCCCGGCGGTCCCCAAAGGCGGGGGCGGAGCCGGCGGCGGAGCGGAAAGGCCCGTAAAAGGCGGAGGCGTACTTGGCGGAGTAGCTGAGGATGGGGGTGTTTGCAAAGCCGGCGTCATCCAGAGCCTCCCGGATGGCGGCCACCCGGCCATCCATCATGTCGCTGGGGGCCACCATGTCCGCCCCGGCCCTGGCGTGGGATACCGCGGTGCGGGCCAGGAGCTCCAGAGTGGGGTCGTTGTCCACCGTCTCCCCTTTCAAAAGGCCGCAGTGGCCGTGGTCCGTATACTCACACAGGCACACGTCCGTGATCACATAAAAGTCCGGGTCTGCGGCCTTGATGGCCCGGATGGCCTCCTGCACCACCCCGTCCTTGGCCCAGGCGGAGGAGCCCCTGGCGTCCTTATGCTTGGGCAGGCCAAAGAGGATGCAGCTGCCCACACCGGCGTCGCGGCACGCCGCCACCGCCTGGTGCACGCTGTCCAGGCCATAGTGGTACTGCCCCGGCAGGCTCTCAATGGGCCGCGTCCCGGTGAGGCACTCGTCCACAAAAATGGGGTAGATCAGGCTGTCCGGGGAAAGGCGCGTCTCCCGGCACAGGCGGCGCACCGCTTCGCCGCTGCGGAGGCGGCGGGGACGGTTTACAAGTTCCATTTCCTTCACGCTCCTTTGATGATGGCCGCCACAAGGCTGTCCAGGGTGGCCTTTTCCGCCACGGTGACGGCGATACCGTGCTGTTTCGCCGCGGCGGCGGTCTGTACGCCGATGCAGACGCCCCGGACTCCGGTCAGGTCCGCCCCCTCCCCCAGGGAGGAGACGAAGCCTTCCACGGTGGAGGCGCTGGTGAAGCTCACCAGGAGCTTCTCCCCCGCCGCCAAACGCTGCCGCAGCGCGGCGGCGTCCGGGTTTTCGTACCGGGTCTCGTACACGGCGATGTCCTCATAGGGAATGTTACGCGCCTTTAAGCCCTCTGTCAAGGCCGGGGTACCCCACTCCGCCCGGAGCAGGAGGGCTTTCCCCTCCGCCGGGAGCCCGGCGGCCAGGTGGGCGGCGTCATAAGTTTCCGGGACAAAGTCCGCCATAAGGCCCATATCCCGCAATGCCCGGGCGGTGCCGGGGCCGATGGCGGCCAGTTTGGCCCCGGCCAGATGCCGGGCGTCCTTCCCCATACGCCGGAGCTCATCCCGGAAGGCGGCCACGCCCGCGGGGCTGGTGAACACCAGCCAGGCATAGCCGGACAGGTCCTCCAGCGCCGCGGTCATGGCCGGGCAGGGTACCAGGGGCTTTGTCTCGATGCAGGGGTATTCCAGCACATCCGCGCCCAGGGCCCGGAGGCGCGCCGAGAGGGTACCCGCCCTGTCCCGGGGCCGGGTCACCACCACGGCGCGGCCCTTCAGAGGCAGGCGGGAAAACCAGTCAAACTTCTCCGCCAGGGCGCAGACCGGCCCCACCAGGATGATGGCGGGGCTCCCGATACCCATGGCCGCCGCCCGCTCCGGCAGCGTGGCCAGGGTGGCGGAGCAGCGGCGCTGCCGGGGCGTGGTACCCCGCTCCACCATGGCCGCCGGGGTCTCCGGATCCATGCCCGCGGCCAGAAGGCCCCGGACGATGCCGGGCATGGCGCTCACTCCCATGAGAAAAACCAGGGTGCCCTTGGTGCGCACCAGGGCCTCGAAGTCGATGGAGAGCTCCTTCCCCGCCCGGGCATGGCCGGTGACGATGTGGAGGGAGGAGCAGAAATCCCGGTGGGTCACAGGGATGCCCGCATAGGCGGCCGCGGCGATGGCGGAGGTGATGCCGGGTACTTCTTCAAAGGGGACGCCGTGCTCGGCCAGAAGCTCCAGCTCCTCGCCCCCCCGGCCAAAGACGAAGGGGTCTCCCCCCTTGAGGCGCACCACCCGCTTGCCCTCCAGGGCCTTTTCCAAAAGGATGCGGTTGATCTCCCCCTGGGGCACGGGATGCCGGCTGGCCTCCTTGCCCACGTTGATCTTCTCCGCCGTTTCCGGCATCATGGCCAGGATAGCCGGGCTCACCAGGCGGTCATAGACCACCACCTCCGCCTGCTCCAGGGCCGCTTTTCCCTTGATGGTCAGCAGGCCCGGATCCCCGGGACCGGCCCCTACCAATGTGACGAAACCTTTCATGGGTGTTCCCTCCTCATGCGCTCTGCCAGCTCCGCGCCCAGGGCCTCCGCCGTCCCGGCGGCGCCGGCGGCGCTGTCCTTCAACCACGCGCCGGCGGCATTGACGTAAAAGCCCGTGAGGCGCAGCGTCTCTCCCTCCAGCACGGCGTGGGCCGCCACCGGAGAGGAGCAGCCTCCGTCCAAGGCGCGGACAAAGGCCCGCTCCGCGGCGATACAGGCCGCCGCGCCGGCATCGTGGAATTCCCGCAGGAACGCCGTGTCAGCCCCCGCCCGGCTCTGCACCGCCAGAATGCCCTGACCCGCGGCGGGAAGGATCTCCGAAACGGAAAACCGGCGGCTGATCCGGTCCGTGAGCCCCAGGCGCTCCAGCCCCGCAGCGGCCAGGACCAGGGCAGCGTAATCCCCCCGGTCCAGCTTTTGGAGCCGGGTCTGGACATTGCCCCGGACCGGGGCGATCTCCACGCCCGGGAAGAGCGCCTGCAATTGCAGCGTCCGGCGCAGGGAGGCGCTGCCGATGGGTTTTCCGGGAAGCAGTTCCCCGCACCCCGCCGGGAGGACCAGCACGTCCCGGGGGTCCTGCCGGGGGGAGAAGGCTACCAGGGGCAGCCGGGGGTCCGTCTCCATGGGCAGGTCCTTGCTGCTGTGGACGGTGATATCTACCCGCCCCTCCAGCAGCGCCGCGTCCAGCTCCTTGACAAAGAGGCCCTTGCCCCCGATCTGGTCCAGGGTCCGGTCCAAAATCCGGTCCCCGGTGGTTTTCATGGTGACGATCTCTGTCTCGATCTCCGGGTGCCGGGCCCGGATGGCGCTCTCCACAATCCGCGCCTGGATCACGGCCAGCCGGCTCTCCCGGCTGCCGATGCGTATCTTTCTCATGGCAATTCCTCCAGCAAACTGCGGATGGCCTTGGCGGCCCGGGCGGTGGCGTGGTGCCCCGTGCCGTCGGAGACCACCCCGGCGGTGAGCTTGCCCCCAGTGCACAGGGCCGGGAAGAAAAAGCTGCACTCGCTGCGCCGGTCCGCCACGCTCACGGGGATGCCCCGCTCCCTGGCCTCCTCCCCCACGGCCCGGTTCACCGCCCGGTCATCCGTGGCGGCCACGGCCAGGAAGGCGCCGGCCAGATCCCCGGGGGCGTAGTTCCGCCGCAGAGTCTCCACCCCGGAAGGAAGATTCCCGATCTCCGGGGCGATGACGGTCACCTTGGCGCCGCAGCGCGCCAGGGTCTCCGCCCGGCGCTGAGCGATGTGCCCGCCTCCCACCACCACGCAGGGCTGATCCGTAAGGTCCAGGAACAAGGGGAAGCGGGGACAGGGCTCCGCCGCCGTTTCGCCCTCCGGCGCCGGGCCGGAAGCCGGGGCCGCGGCGGAGAAAGCTCCCCCTTCCGTCTCCCGGCTCTCCTGGCCCAGGACGGGCCGGCCCGTGGTGTGGGCGCGGATCTTTTCCGCGCAGCGCTCCAGGTGCTGGGGACTCACCGTATCGGCCAGGCCCGCGGTCAGCAGATCCACCGCACGGCCTACGGCCAGCTCCACCAGCTCCTCCTGGTCCATACGCTCCGTGATGGACCGGTCGGTACAGACCCTGCGGACGATGGCGTCCTTCACCGCCTCCATGGCGGGCATGCAGTCCTTGTAGTTGAGCCAGCGGTAAAACTCCTCCCTGTGCCGGTCCAGGATCTCCTGCACGAGGGGCGGGACCTCCCGCTGGGGGGCGACGCCCTGGAGATCGTCCACGTTGTAGAGCTTCATCCCCGGGTTTTCCGCCAGCTCCGGCTGGATATCCCGGGGGATGGCCAGGTCCGCCAGATACCGGGGCGGGTTCCGGAGGGGCGCCATCCCTTCCACCGTCACGGTGTAATGGGGGCTGGTGGTGGCGGAGAGGAGCAGATCCTGGCCCTCCATTTGGGCAAAGCGCTCCTCATAGGGTACCACGGCGCAGCCCGCGGGCACCAGGGTCTCCCCGTGGCGGTAGGTCCGCAGGGTGACCGTAACGTCACAGCCCCGGTCCCGGAGGAGCGCTGCGGCCAGGCGGCCCATCTCCCCGTTGCCGATGACCATGGCCCGTTTGCCGGCGAGGCTGCCCAGCTCCCCTTCCAGAAGTTCCACCGCCCGGGAGGCGGCGGAGGCGGGCAGGGGGGATAGCCGGGCCCGGGTGCGGACCTCTTTCCCGGCGGCGATGGCGTTGCGGAACAGCGTCTCCAGCACCGGGTCGGCGCTGTGGACGCTCCGGGCGATGGCGATGGCCTGACGCACCTGGGAGATGATCTGATCCTCCCCCCAAATCCGGGAGCGGAGCCCGGCGGCCACCTCCAGGAGATGGCGCACCGCCTCGTCCTCACGGCAGGTATAAAAAGCGGAGGCGAAGGGGGCGTAGTCCACCTCCGCCGCCCGGCACAGCAGCACGCCGGGATCCAGCTCCTCAGGAGAGGAGATATAGAGCTCCGTGCGGTTGCAGGTGCTCAGCAGCACGCAGCCGCGCACCCCCGGCATCTGGGCGATGGCGGCGGTGAGCTGCTCCGTCACCGCCTTGGTGAAAGAGAGGATCTCCCGGACGGTGAGGGGCACCCGGCTGTGCTCCAGGGTGGAAAGGATGATGGCCATGTTACGCCTCCTTCACCAGGACGATGGAGAAGTAGCCCCCGCCCGCGGGCCGCTCCGCGCGGAGGTCCGGCCAAACCTGCTCGTTGTCCATGCCGCAGTTGGCCACCATGGCCGCGTGGGAGAGCATGTCCCTTTCCTCCAGCCGGGCGATGAGCTCTGGCACGGCCCTGCCGCCCTTCATAAAGACCTTGTTTCCCGGCGCGTCCAGAAAGCGCTCCGCGTCGTGGGAGGCGGGGATAATGGTCAGGCTCTCCTTCCCCTCGCACAGGCTGGTGTTGAGCCGGGCAGCCACGGCGCAGAAAGAGGGCACCCCCGGCACCAGCCGGGCATCCCCGCCTTTCTCCAGCACCCGCCGGTGGATGTACATGTAAGTGGAGTACACCGTGGGATCCCCCAAAGTGATGAAGGCGACGGTCTTGCCCTCGTCCAGGAGCGCCTTGATTTCCCCGGCGCTCTGGTCATAGCAGCGCTCTACCACGCTCCGGTCCCGGAGCATGGGCGTGGGGCAGAGCAGCTGAGGCTTCCCCTGGATATATTGCTCCACAATGCGCAGCGCGGTTTTTTCCCCGCCGGTACCCGTGGGGTCCGGCACAGCGATCACGTCCGCCTCTTTCAGGATGCGCACCGCCTTCAATGTCAGCAGCTCCGGATCCCCGGGGCCGACGCCCAAACCGTAAAGTATCCCCTTCATCTTCACTTCGACTCCTCAATCAGTCTCTTGATCTCCCGCCGGGCCGCGCTGATGGTGGCGGCGGAGCGGTCCGCATCCAGGCCGTCCAGATCCCGCAGGATCTCCATCAAATGGGCGATCCGGGGCAGGCGCAGATGGTTTTCCCGGAGCAGCTCCGCCTGGGAAAAGAGCTCTCCCGGCGTGCCCTCCGCCGTGACTTTTCCCTGGCACAGCAAATAGGCATAGTCACAATAGAGGGGCACGATATCCATGTCGTGGGTGGCCACGATGATGGTGATGCCCAGGTCCCGGCGCAGCTCGGCCAGGAGGTGCATCACGTCGCTGACCCCCTGGGGATCCAATCCCGCCGTGGGCTCATCCAGGATCATCACCTCCGGCTCCATCACCAGTACGCCGGCGATGGCCACGCGCTTTTTCTGCCCATAGGACAGGGCGTGGGTGGGCTTGTCCCGGAGCCCGGCGACCCCGGTGCGCTCCATAGCCCAGTCCACCCGGCGGCGGACCTCCTCCGCCGGCAGGCCCAGGTTCACCGCACCGAAGGAGATGTCCCGGTACACGTCCGCGGAAAAGAGCTGGTCATCCGGGTCCTGGAAGACAATACCCACCTTCCGCCGGAGCTCCAGGATGCCCTTCCGGTCATAGCGGACCGGCTTGCCCCCGGAGAGGACCGTGCCCCCCTTGGGGGTGAGGACGCCGTTGAGATTCAGGAAGAGGGTGCTCTTCCCCGCGCCGTTGCCCCCCAGGATGCCGGTGACTTTTCCGGCCTCCGCCCGGAAGCAGACCCCCGCCAGGGCGGGGGTGCCGTCCTCGTAGTCATAGGTGAGTTCCCTGGCCTCAATGGCGTATTCCGTCA
>CALWOS010000152.1 GCA_944383185.1 uncultured Oscillospiraceae bacterium | reverse complement strand
GAGGACGTGGTGGCCGGCGTGCGTACCCCGTCCCCCATCTCCAAGCTCCATGAGGAGATGCCCCAGGTGTACGAACAGTTCGCCGCCATCGCCAACCGGCTGGAACAGCACTACAAAGACATGCAGGATATGGAGTTCACCATTGAAAACGGCAAACTCTATATGCTCCAGACCCGCAACGGCAAGCGCACCGCCGCCGCGGCCCTGAAGGTGGCCGTGGATCTGGTGGACGAGGGCATGATCGACGAGAAGGAGGCCGTGTGCCGGGTCGATCCCAAGCAGCTGGACGCCCTGCTCCATCCCACCTTTGATCCTGAGGCGCTGAAAAAGGCCGCCGTCATCGGCAAGGGCCTGGCCGCTTCCCCCGGCGCCGCCTGCGGCAAGGTGGTATTCACCGCCGAGGACGCCAAGGCGTGGTACGACCGGGGCGAGCAGGTCATCCTGGTGCGCCTGGAGACTTCCCCGGAGGACATCGAGGGCATGCAGGTCTCCAAGGGCATCCTCACTGTCCGGGGCGGCATGACCTCCCACGCCGCCGTGGTGGCCCGGGGCATGGGTACCTGCTGCGTGTCCGGCTGCGGCGACATCGTTGTGGACTACGCGGGCAAGAAATTCACCCTGTCCGGCAAGGACTACCACGAGGGCGACTGGATCTCCCTGGACGGTTCCACTGGCAACATCTATGGCGAGGCGATCCCCACCGTGCCCGCCGACCCCAACTCCGGCTACTTCGGCCGCCTCATGGGCTGGGCGGACCAGTTCCGCAAGCTCCAGGTGTACACCAATGCGGATAACCCCCGGGACGCCGCCCAGGGCTACGCCTTCGGCGCACAGGGCATCGGCCTGTGCCGCACGGAGCACATGTTCTTTGAGGGCGAGCGCATCAAGGCCATCCGGGAGATGATCGTCTCCGACAACGTGGCGGACCGGGAGAAGGCTCTGGCCAAGATCATGCCCTATCAGCAGGGCGATTTCGAGGGCATCTATGAGGCCATGCAGGGCTGCCCGGTGATCATCCGCTTCCTGGATCCGCCCCTCCATGAGTTCCTGCCCACCAAGGAGGAGGACATTGCGGAGATTGCCCAGGAGATGGGCATCACGGTGGAGAAGCTCCACAACGTCATTGCCTCCCTCCACGAGTTCAACCCCATGATGGGCCACCGGGGCTGCCGCCTGGCCGTCTCCTACCCCGAGATTGCCGCCATGCAGACCACCGCCGTCATCAACGCCGCCATCCATGTCCAGAAAAAGCACCCCGAGTGGAATATGGTCCCGGAGATCATGATCCCCCTGGTGGGCGAGGTGAAGGAGCTCAAATACGTCAAGGACGTGGTGGTCAAGACCGCCGACGCCATCATCGCCGCCTCCGGCCTGGACATGAAGTATGAAGTGGGTACCATGATCGAGATCCCCCGTGCCGCCCTCACCGCCGACGAGATCGCCACGGAAGCGGACTTCTTCTCCTTCGGCACCAACGACCTGACCCAGATGACCTTCGGCTTCTCCCGGGACGACGCGGGCAAGTTCCTGGATTACTACTACGAAAAGAAGATCTACGAATCCGACCCCTTTGCCCACCTGGACCAGAAGGGCGTGGGCAAGCTGGTGGACATGGCCTGCAAGCTGGGCCGCCAGACCCGCCCGGATCTCCACCTGGGCATCTGCGGCGAGCACGGCGGAGACTCCACATCCGTGGAGTTCTGCCACAAGGTGGGCCTGGACTACGTGTCCTGCTCCCCCTTCCGCGTCCCCATCGCCCGCCTGGCCGCTGCCCAGGCCCAGATCAAGTATCCCCGCTGAGGGGGAGGTTCCGGCGCCTGGCCGGGACGGAAAACAGTCAAAAACCGCCATCACCACTATCATCAGGCCCAGCATCCCCGTTCCCGGGGATGCCGGGCCTTGTTTTTTCCCGGCCTGTTGACGCAAACCGGGCGGAACGCTATAATTGAGGAAAATGTACCCATTTTGCAGATAACGGGAGGGGAATATGTTGAAAAAATGGGTTGCCATTGTCCTGGCGATCAGCCTGGCGCTGTGCCTGATGCCGGCGGCCTCCGCCGCGGGGACGGAGGCGCAGGACGCGGCGGATGCGCTCTATGCCCTGGGCCTTTTCCGCGGCACGGGGACGGACGCGGAGGGGGCGCCTGTTTTTGCGCTTTCCAGCCCTCTGACACGGGGAGAGGCGGTGACGATGCTGGTGCGGCTGCTGGGGCAGGAAGAGGAGGCCCTGGGCGGCACGTGGGAGACGCCCTTCACGGATCTGGCAGACTGGATGGCGCCGTATGCCGGCCTGGCCTATGAAAGCGGCCTCACCACCGGCACGGGGGAGACAAGCTTCGAGGGCGATGCCCCTGTGACAGCGGCGCAGTTCCTCACCTTTGTGCTGCGCGCCCTGGGCTATGATGACAGCGCGGGCGATTTTTCCTGGGACAGGGCGTGGGAACTCTCCGACGCGCTGGGTATCACGGACGGAACATATGGGCCGGGCAACCATGACGCCTTTGTACGGGGCGACGCGGCGCTGGTCTCTCTGGCGGCCCTTTCCCAGCGATGCAAAGGCGCGGACACCACGCTCCTGGAGCAGATTGAGCTCCGAAACCCGCCCCGCGCGGACTTTGGCGCCCTGATGGACGAGGCCGCGGCGGCGCATCAGGCGTTGCTGGAAAACGGGGCGCCCTTTGCCGGGTTTGAGAATTATCTTGTCAATGACCCGGAGGCCACCGGCCTGGTCAGCCCGGCGGAGGCCGCCGCGCTGACGGCCCTGGGCAGTCAGGGCCCGGACGTGCTCAGCCCGGAGGAGGCCGGGGCAGACATAGATCTGCTGTTCCGGGCCATCCGCTCCGCCTATGGGGCGTACTACTACTTTGGCCCGGAGAACTTCGCCGCGGCGGAGGCGGAGCTCATGTCCTGGCTGGAGGGGCACTCCGCCGTGCCCCGGGCGGAGCTTGCGGCAAAGCTGGCCGAGGCGCTGGATTTCGTGCGGGACGCGCACTTTTATGTGGGGGACATCGGCATCCGGGAGGCGCTGTTCCGGGAGGAGTATTTCTACTGCCCCGGGCAGAGCTGGGCGCGGGATGACGGCGGCTATTACAAATATGTCGCCGGGGAAAAGTGGTATCTGGACCATTTTGCCGACAGCCGCGTGGAGATGGAGGAGATGCTGCTGCGCTCCGGTGAGCTGTGCTGGGCGCCGGTGCTCTTCTGCCGCCCCGGAGACGTGGCGGCGTCCTCCGTCACGCTCCGAAACGAGGCCGGAGAGACGCTGACAGAGCCCCTGACCTGGACGGAGAGCCAGGCGTATTCCCAGTCTGTGCGTGAGCCGGACTACCATCTCCTGCGGGAAAACGGCATCGTTTACATCTCCGAGCGCAACTTTGATATGTCCTATGAGACGCTGCTCAACGGTTTTGTTGCCGACGCGGCCACGGTGCGCGACGCCTCCCTTATCATCTTTGACATCCGCGCCAACGGCGGCGGCGCGGACCACTTCGGGCGGAATTGGGTGGAGGCTTTCTGCGGGGCGCAGCCCCAGCTCACCGAGGCATGGAGCACGCGGGTGAGCACGCTGCGCAACGCCGCCCTTGCCCGGGACGGCCTGCAGCCGGAGAGCGGGATATCGGGCTTTTATTACCATGTGGGCAGCACCGCAGGCAGGCTGCTGCCCAACGACGTTCCCATCCTGGTGCTGGTGGATGACATGTGCGGCTCCTCCGGGGAGAGCATGCTTAACTTCCTACGGGCGATGGACAATGTGCTGGTGGTGGGCAGCAACTCCAGCGGGTATCAGCTCTGCGGCAACGTCATGGGCTTCCGTCTGCCCAATTCCGGCATTCCCTTCGATTTCGGCGCTTCGCTCCAGTTCAGCTTTACCGCGGAAAATGTGGACTTTCGGGGCTATGCGCCGGATGTGTGGTGCGACCCTGCCTGGGCCCTGGACGCCGCGCTGAACCTGGTGCTGCGCTACGGCCTTACGGACCTGGACACCTGGCAGGCCTTCCGGAGCGCGGTTTACGCAGTGGCCTGAGAAGAGGGCGGGGCGAAAGGCAAAAAACGCGCCGCCCCTTTCGCCCTGGCGCGGAGCGGGGCGGGCGCAGCCCCTGAAAACAGAAAAAGACCCGGCGCAGAAACGATGCCGTTTCTGCGCCGGGTCCTCTTTGTGCAAGGGACAACGGCCTCTCCCGCCCGTCCTGGACGGGTCAGGGGATCATCAGTCCAAGATCTCCATCAGCCTGCCGCAGCAGAAGGGGATGGGCTCGCCCTTTTTGACGTGCTGGGTGCGGTTACAGATGTAGCAGTAGACGTCGGTGTCATAGGGGGCCAGCACCTGGGGGATGGCATTGGCCTCCTGCTCCGTCAGCCCTTCGATGTGGAAGCGGGCGGACTTGTCGTTGCCCCGGACGTAAACGCCCATGGGCTCCAGCTGCTTGGTGCCGCCCACGCAGTTGCCCATCTTGATCCAAAGGGCCTCCAGCTCCACGGCCTCAGCTTCGTGCTCCGGCATGAACTCCACGATGTCTTTATCGATTCTGATCTTCATAGCGCGTCTCTCCTTGTTTTGAAAAAGGAAAGGGACCCCAGGCGGCTGCCGGGGCCCCTTTTCATGACGGTAGGATTATTTACCGTACGATTATTTGAAGTAACGAACCAGCAGGCCCTCAAAAGCCTTGCCGTGGCGGGCCTCGTCGCGGGCCATCTCATGCACGGTGTCGTGGATGGCGTCCAGGTTCAGCTCCTTGGCCTTCTTGGCCAGCTCGAACTTGCCGGCTTAAAAATCGGCTGTTTCCCTGGAAAATCAAGAGAAACGGGAACATATTTCAAAGCACT
>CALWOS010000151.1 GCA_944383185.1 uncultured Oscillospiraceae bacterium | reverse complement strand
GCAGGACGCAGCCGGCGAGCGCCGCGGCGCCGAGGCAGGGGAAATAGATCCCCCGCGGCAGCTTCCCCACAGCCGGGTGGCTCAGCACGCACAGAGCCGCAAGGCCCATGAGCGCCAGCGCGCTGAGAAAAATGTACACCGGTTTTCGGTTCTGCGCGGGCTCTATGGCGTTTTCCCAGCTTTGCCGGCGCTCCAGCTGCTGTAAGAGCATGTCCTCCTTCTCCAGCCCTTTCACCAGGATGACCGTGCGCAGGAACACCCTGTGGTTGGGCCGGCGCACCTGGCAGCGGACGGCATAGTACCCGCGCGTTTCCCGGAGGCGCTCCACCCGCAGGATCTCATCCACATCCGCAGGCAGGAATGGCTGCTCCGCCAGGCGGCGCAGGAAGGCCTGCGTTTCCATCGCCCCCTTGGCATAGCCCAGCACGCTGCGCCCATACCAGGACAGGCGGCGGGCGTCCAGGGCGTACAGCCGGTCATCCTCCGTCAGGAAATAGACCGCCGCATCCCGCGCCGACCGGCGCCCCAAGGCCACGGCCAGCCACAGCGCCAGCGCCGTAACACCCAGGCAGAGCACCGCCGCCGTGATCTCCCGGGGCCAGCCCAGGGAAAAAGACAGCGCTACGCCGCAAACCACCAGCAGCAGCGCCAACACCGTGATGCCCAGGATGCCGCTCAGGAGGCGGAGGCCATAGCGCCTCCCCTTTTGGACGCCCGGCGGCATCCAGACCTGTTTTAACGTCATTTCTACCCCCACCTTTGAGCGGGAATTCCCGCGGATTGTCCTCCTTCCAATTCCGGATGGACAGGGAAAAAGGCACGTGAAAGCGTGCCTTTTCAGCTTGTCAAAGAAGGCTTTGCCTTCTTTGACAAAAGGGATGACACTCCGCTTTGCGCAGGATTTGTCCGCCAATGGCGTACAAATCCCACGCGCGCTCCGCGAGATGTGTTTTTCCCGACGCCCATGTCGCCGGGAAAAACGGATCCAACTTTGTTCGCGGCTGCGGCCGCGAATTCTCCGAAGGTTTTTTGATAATCTCAGGGAAAAAAGCCTTTCACGCCTCCGGGTAGCGGGTCCGGACCCAGAAGTAGGACGCTTCCAGACTGGACCGCGTCATCGTCCGCCCCCAGTGGATGGAGCTGTTGTAGTTCCCCTCGGTGATCACGATGTGATCGTCATACTTTTCCAGCACCACCACCGTGTGGGACTCATTGATGCGGATCATGTCCCCCACCCGGAGCATATCGTAGAGCTGGTCCGGGGAATACGCTTCCGGATAATAGTACCGCACCGGCAGATCGCCGAAGGCCGTGTCGCTGCAGATGAGGGCGAAGGCCTCGCAGCCGTAGCCGCCCCGGCCCATGGCCGCGGAGTGGTAGTAGTCATCGTTGGTCCAGCGCATCCCCTCGGGGTAATCCGTTTTCAGGGCGATGATGGCGTCATAGACCTCCTGCTCCGTGGGTCCCTGGACAGAAGGGTCCTCCACAGGAGGCACCGGGGTGTCCTCCCCGGTGCCGGAAAGCTGCCTCCACAGGAAATAGACCACATCGGACCGGGGGCAGCCGGCGGTATCGGTGAAGGCGATGCCGTCCGTGATCCCCTGCTCCGCGGCCCAGGCCTGGGCCTTGTCGGACCAGTCGGCCCCGGAGGCGTCCGCCCCGGCGGCCCGGCAGAGGAAGGTGAGGATCTGCTCATAGCTGAGGGTCTCCTCCGTCCCATAATAGCCGTCCCCCACGCCGATGGTGATGTCCTGCTCCGCCGCCCAGAGGACGGCCTTGTAGTAGTAAGCGCCGGGGTCCTGCACATCCCGGAAGGGGGAAACGGTGCTCTCCGGCTCCGGCTCGCCGGCTGCCCGCCACAGGAAGGTCACAGCCTGGGACCGGGTCACGGTGTCCGCCGGGGAGAAGGTGGTGGGTGTGGTGCCGGTGGTGACGCCCTGCTCCACAGCCCAAGCCACCGCCTGGGCGTAATAGGCGTCCGCGGGCACGTCGGTAAAGGCCGTGCTCCCGGTGGGCTGCAGGCCGGTCCGCTCCAGAAGCAGGGCGTTGGTCTCCGGCGTGGTGAACCAGTAGCGCCCCTCATCCAGGACGTAAGTAATCAGGTAAAAGGAGCCGTCCGCCCAAATATACGGGGCGAAGAAGTCCGCGCCCTCTCCATCCAAGGGCGCTTCCGAATAGACGGCGCCTTCAATGCGCCCGTCCTCATAGATGGAATACAGGTTTGTCAGGAGCTGCCCCACGCCGTCGGAGGCGGTGATGGTGCACTCCGGTTCCACTGTCAGGACCTGAAGCGTCACAGGCTGTTCATCAAAGCTCCCCTGGATCACCATGGTGCCGGCAGGGGTGACCGCAGAGAAGTCCAAAGTCGTGCCGTCTCTGGTGGTGATGCGGGCCGCGCCGTTTTCCACAGAGATGGAGCCCAGACTGCCTGCAGGGTCGATGTAGGCCCCCGCGCCCGTACACAGCACCCCGGCCAGGAGCGCCGCAGCCAGCAGCAGCGCGAAGATCCGCCTTGTCTGTTTCATAGGTTCTCTCTCCTTTTCATCCGTATGGCCTTGGCGGTTGGGAAACCGCCGCACGGCAAGACGCGGAAAGCCTTGCCCTCCTGTCTTGCCAAAATAAGGTTCTATTTCTATATTTTACTGCACATGCCCCGCCGATGCAAGGGCTTTTCGGCTGGCCCGGCTCCCGTACCAGGCGGGGAACCCATACGTTCCGGCGCAAATGGGCACGGATGGATCCGAAAATGGAAAGCGGCCCGCATGTTGCGGGCCGCTTTCCCTGCTTGCCAATTCACAAATCTTATTTCTCGTTTAGCTCGGCCAGGGTGCCGTTGACGGCCTGGAGCGTGACGTCCAGATCGGCCTGGGAGTGGGCCTCCGAGAGGAACATGGCCTCAAACTGGGCGGGGGCCAGGGAGATGCCCCGGCGGAGCATGCCGGCAAAGTACCGGGCGTACTTTCCCAGGTCGCTGCCCTTGGCATCCACAAAGCTGTCCACCCGCTCCGGGGTGAAGAAGGGGCTCACCAGGCTGCCCACCTGGTTGATGCGCACCCCACCGCCATGGGCCTCCGCCGCGGCGCGCATACCGCTGGCCAGGTAGACGGCCTTGCGTTCCAGCTCCGGGTAGAGCTCCGGGTGCCGCTGGAGGTAGCGGAGCTGGGCCAGGCCCGCGGCCATGGCCACGGGGTTGCCGCTCAGTGTCCCCGCCTGATACACCGGGCCGCAGGGGGCCACCTGCTCCATGTTTTTCCGGGTGGAGGCGTAGGCCCCCACGGGCATGCCGCCGCCGATGATCTTGCCATAGGTGACGATGTCCGCCCGGACGCCGTAGTACGCCTGGGCCCCGCCGGGAGCCAGGCGGAAACCGGTGATGACCTCGTCAAAAATGAGCAGGGCGCCATGCTGGTCGCACAGGCGGCGCAGGGCTTCCAGGAAGCCGGGGGCCGGGCCCACCACGCCCATGTTGGCGGCCACAGGCTCCACAATCACCGCCGCCACCTCCCCGGGGTACTGGCGGAGAAGGGCCTCCACGCTGTCCGGGTCGTTATACTGGGCGGTGAGGGTGTCCGCCGCCGTGCCCGCGGGGACGCCCGCGGAGCTGGGGCAACCCCCCGCCAGGGCGGAAGAGCCGGCTTTGACCAGCATGCTGTCGCTGTGGCCGTGGTAGCAGCCCTCAAACTTGATGAGCTTGTCCCGGCCGGTGACGCCCCGGGCCAGGCGCAGGGCGGACATGACCGCCTCGGTGCCGGAGTTCACAAAACGCACCATCTCGATGTGGGGCACCATGTCCACCATCAGCCGGGCGATCTCCACTTCCCGGGCCGTGGGCGCGCCGAAGCTCAGGCCGTCCTTTACGGCCTCCGCCACCGCGGCGCGGATCTCCGGGTGGTTGTGCCCCAGGATCAT
>CALWOS010000150.1 GCA_944383185.1 uncultured Oscillospiraceae bacterium | reverse complement strand
CCGGCGGCTTCTGGACATCCGCTACGAACGCAACGATATGGCCTTTGAGCGGAACATGTTCCGGGTCCGGGGGGATACGGTGGAGGTCTACCCCGCCTACTGGAAGGAGCGGGCGCTGCGCATCGAGTTCTTCGGGGACGAGGTAGAGCGCATCAGCCAGTTTGACCCCGTCACCGGCAAGGCCGAGCGGGTGCTCAGCCATGTGCCCATCTGGCCCGCCACCCATTACGTTACCCCCAAGGAGAAGATGGCCGCTGCCATCGAGGAGATCCGTCGGGAGTGCGACGAGCGCGTCCGATACTTTGAAGAGCAGGGCAAGCTCCTGGAAGCCCAGCGCATCCGCCAGCGGACCATGTTTGATATCGAAATGATGCAGGAGCTGGGCTACTGCTCCGGCATCGAGAACTACAGCCGCATCATCAGCGGCCGTCCCGTGGGCAGCGCGCCCATGACGCTGCTGGACTATTTCCCCAAAGATTTCATCCTCTTTGTGGACGAAAGCCATGTGACCCTGCCCCAGGTCCGGGCCATGTACAACGGGGACCGGGCCCGGAAGGAGACCCTGGTGGAGTACGGCTTCCGCCTCCCCTCGGCCTTTGACAACCGCCCGCTGAAATTCCCGGAGTTCCAGGCGCGCATCCATCAGGCGGTGTATGTCTCCGCCACCCCCGGGGACTATGAGCGGGAGCGCAGCGGCCAGATTGTGGAGCAGATCATCCGGCCCACGGGCCTGCTGGACCCGGAGGTGGTGGTCCGTCCGGTCCAGGGGCAGATCGACGATCTCATGGAGGAGATCCAAGGCCGTATAGAAAAGAAGCAGCGCACCCTGGTCACCACCCTCACCAAGCGCATGGCGGAGGATCTCACCGAATACCTCACCGGGGCGGGCATCCGCTGCCGGTATATGCATCACGACATCGCCGCACTGGAGCGGATGGAGATTATCCGGGACCTGCGCCTGGGGAATTTCGACGTGCTCATCGGCATCAACCTCCTGCGGGAGGGCTTGGATCTGCCGGAGGTGGGGCTGGTGGCGGTGCTGGACGCGGACAAGGAGGGCTTCCTCCGGAGCGAGACCAGCCTCATCCAGACCATCGGCCGGGCGGCCCGGAACGCGGAAGGGCGGGTCATCCTCTACGCCGATACCGTCACCCGCTCCATGGCCGCGGCCATGGAGGAGACGGAGCGCCGCCGGAAAAAGCAGCAGGCCTACAATGAGAAAATGGGCATCATACCCAAGACCATTGTCAAAAGCGTCCGGGACCTGGTGGAGATCTCCGGGGATGTGGCCCGGGAGAAGCGGGACGCCGGTGTGCCCATGACCAGCCGGGAGCGGAAGCAGGCCATCGAGCGCCTGGAAAAGGAAATGAAGAAGGCGGCCAAGATGCTGGAGTTCGAGTACGCCGCCGCCCTCCGGGACGAGATCATGGAGCTCCGGGGCCAAGACCACTGACGGAAAAACGGCGGGAAACCGCCGCGGGAGGAAACACGCATGAAGATCCTGCTCATCGACGGAAACAGCATCATCAACCGGGCCTTTTACGGCATCCGTATGCTCAACGCCCCGGACGGAACTCCCACCAACGGGGTGTACGGCTTTCTCAACATCCTCCAGAAGCTCCTGGACGAGGAACAGCCCGAGGGACTGTGCGTGGCCTTCGACATGAAGGCCCCCACCTTCCGCCATGTCCAGTATACGGAGTACAAGGCCCAGCGCAAGGGTATGCCGGAGGAACTGGCCGTGCAGATGCCCATTCTCAAAGAGGTCCTGGACGCCATGGGCATCCGCCGCTGCGAGCTGGAGGGCTGGGAGGCGGACGACCTTCTGGGCACCCTTTCCCGCCGGTGCGAGGCGGCGGATTGGGACTGCCATATTGTCACCGGGGACAAAGACAGCTTCCAGCTCATCACGGACCGGGTCTGGGTGAAGCATGTAAAGACGCGCATGGGCCAGGCCGAGACCATCGACTACAGACCGGCGCGCTTCCGGGAGGAATACGGCTTTGCCCCGGCGCAGATGGTGGACCTGAAGGCCCTGATGGGGGACGCCAGCGACAACATCCCCGGCGTGCCCGGCGTGGGGGAAAAGACAGCCATGGACCTCATCCGGCGCTACGGCACCGTGGAGGCCATTTATCGGGACCTGGACGCCCTGGACGTGAAGCCCGGCGTGCGGAAAAAGCTGGAAGCCGGGGAGGAGAGCGCCCGGATGAGCCGGGATCTGGCCAACATCCGCGGCGACGCGCCTCTGGAACTTAAGCTGGAGGAGACCCGCTGGAGCGGGGCGTTCCGGCCGGAGCTCTACGACATTTTCCTGCGCCTGGGCTTTTCCCGGCTGATCCAGCGCTACGGCCTCCATCCCAGCCCGGAGGCGGAGGAAGAGAAGACCTTCTCCGGCACCTGCACCCTGGAGCCGGTCATTGACGCCGCCGCAGCCCAGCGGGCCGCCGCGGCCCTTGCCGGGGGCGCGGTGTATATCTGCTGGGAGGACGGGGGAGACCATGTGGTCTTCCACGACGCCGGGGAGCAAAGCTGCACGGCGTACAGTCTGGACAGGGAAGACTTTTCCGGGGACTACGACGCGGCCTTGGGGACGC
>CALWOS010000149.1 GCA_944383185.1 uncultured Oscillospiraceae bacterium | reverse complement strand
TCGTCATAGGCCAGGGTCTCGCTCCAGCCGGTGATGGCGGTGAGGGGGGTGCGCAGCTCATGGGAGACCGAGGAGATGAACTCCGTCTGGACCTTCTCCGCCTGGCCGATACGCAGGCTCATCTCGTTGATGGCGTCGGTCAGGGTACCGATCTCGTCGTTGTGCTTCTTCACCGCCTGGATACCGTAGCTCCCGTCGGCAATGCGCCGGGCCACGGCGGTGAGGGCCAGGACCGGCTCGGTGATACTCCGGATGAAGTAGAGGCTGGTAAGCACCACCAGCAAAATCACCGCCAGACCCACCAGGGCCGCGATCCCCGTGAGGACCAGGATCTGCCGGTCCACCAGCTTCAGGCTGGTGACAAAGCGCATGATTCCCACCACGGAGCCGTCCGCCGCTTTCAGGGGGGCGGAAACGGCCATGACCCGCTCCCCGGTGTCCGGCCTGCGGCCTGTCCAGGGGCTGATCTCCCCGGTGGCCAGGGCGTCGGTGATATCCTGGGTGCCGGGATAGCTGCCGCCGGTGATGCCGTAGCTGGAGACCTCCACCCGGCCCCGTGTGTTGATGAACTGGAGCTCCATACTGTTCCGGTCCTCAAAGGACTCGGTGTAGCGGTAGGCGCTCTGATAAAACTCCGCGTAGGTCTGGGCCAGATAGGAGCTGAAAAAGTCCGAGGAAGCCGTGGCCTTTTCCTTGAGGCTGCTCTCCATGCCGGAGTAGTAATAGCTGCCGATGAGCAGGGAAAAAATCAGCACGATTGCCACCACGATCAGCACCACAACAACGCTGCTGGTGAGCAGGAAGCGGCTCTTGATGCCCATATATTTGCTTTTCTGCAAGGCCGCGCCTCCTTCCCACGGGTCCGGCTTTTTCAGAAGCCCCATTTATACCCATATCCCCACACCGTGGTGATGTAAGTGGGAATAGTGGGGTCATCCTCAATTTTGATGCGCAGGCGGCGGATGTTCACGTCCACGATTTTCAGCTCCCCAAAGTAGTCCCGGCCCCACACGGCGTTGAGGATGTCCTCCCGGGACAGGGCCTTGCCGGGGTTGTCCATGAAGAGCTTGATGATGGAATACTCAATCTGGGTCAGGCGGATACGCTCACCGTTTTTTTCCAGGGTACGGTTGCGGGTATTCAGCCGGAAGGGTCCCTGGCGGAGCTCTCCATCCCCGCCCTCGTCCCCGCCGCCGGTGCGCCGGTAGAGCGCGTCAATCCGGGCGGTGAGTTCCGCCGGGGAGAAGGGCTTGGTCACATAGTCGTCCGCCCCGGTCATGAGTCCGGTGACCTTGTCCATCTCCTGGCTCTTGGCGGTGAGCATGATAATGCCGATTCGGGAGTCCGAGGCCCGGATGCGCCGGCAAACCTCAAACCCGTCAATGTCCGGGAGCATCACGTCCAGAAGCGCCACCCGAATGTCCGGATTGCGCTTGAGCTGCTCCAGGGCCTGTTCCCCGGTCTCCGCCTCGATGGGATCATAGCCCGAGCGGCGCAGGTTGATTACCACAAAGCTCCGGATGCTGGATTCATCCTCCAGTACCAATACCTTTTTCATCAGGGATCTTATCCTCCTTTCCCTGTTTCCAGGCGGTGTCCGCGGCCTCAGCCGCCTACCACGCCGATATTCCATTCGCTGTAGATCAGCCGGAACTGCTCCCGCACTTCCGCCGCCGTCACCGGGCTCCCCTCTGGAATGTGGAGCGCGTAGATGGTGGTGTCCGTCTCCCGGAGGATTTCCCGGCCCTCCAGCTTTGCCCGCTCCTGGCGGTTTTCTCCCGTAAGGGTGTAGAGGTATACCGCGTCCTGGAGTTCCCCGGCCACGTCCGGGGCGGAGAGAACGATTACCCGCTCTCCGGGCACCGCATCCTCCGAGCGGACCTGGAGGCCGCTGCGCAGGGACTCGGGCAGGATCAGGTACCAGCCGTCTCGGTAGCAGTGATAGGTGGAACACACCAGCTCCCGGGCGCCGGAGGCGTCGTATTTATACCAGTCGAAGCGCCAGTACTCCCCATCCTCCGTATCTTCCCCAGCCAGGGGCACGGCGGCAGGGACTTCCAGAAGCTTGTCCCCGTCCACATCGGCGGCGTACACCGGATACTCCCGCCGGGCGGCGCTGATCCCGGAATAGGTACGGTACGTCACGTTCCGGAACTGCCCGTCCTCCAGGGCGAAGATGTCCGTTACGGTGGTAGTGCTGTCGGTGAGGGTTCCCTCCACATACAAGGCCGGAGCCCCGTCGGAGAGGGTGGTGGTACGCAGGCGGGACGGACTCAGCAATCCGCGGGACAGGGACGCGGAGGCGGTGTCCACGTCGCCCCCGGCGCCGAAGACATGGCGGCTCAGGATGCCGTTGTTGCTCTCGTCATAGCGCAGGGCCAGGATCTCCTGCCTGCCGTCCCCGTCCAGATCCGCCAAGGTAAACTCCCGGTTGTCTTCCGCCAGGAGGATGGCCCCGCTGTAGTCCACCAGGGAATAGACCCGCAGCAGCCGCACGTCTCCCGTGAGCTGCCAGGCCACAATGAGCTCCATCCCCGGCCCTGCGTCCAGGTCCGCGTAGTCCACCTGCTCCACGGCGCCGCCCTCCCCCGTAATGGTCAGGGCCAGGGCGTAATCCTTCCCGTCGTTCCGGTAGATGCAGATCCTCGGCACCTGGTCGCTGCCCCGGAAAAAGGCCAGAGCTTCCTCCAGGCCGTCGCCATCCACGTCCACCAGCTGCACGCTCTGCTTGTAGTTTCCCTCCGTGGGGGCGGCGTACTCGTTCCCCGCGGCGATCTCCTGGTCAATGAGCTCTTGAAGCTGCAAATATTCCTCCGAGGGCTCCGGCAGGCTGTAGAGGTCCGCCGGGGCGCTCAGGGCACAGCCGCACAGGGTGAGGAGCAGCCCCAGCAACAGGGAAAGAAAAACCAGCTTTTTCATAGGGCTACACCTCCTGTCCTTTGACGCGCATACCTTAACTTCCATATCATAGCATATCTTCCGCAAAAATGGTAGTCCGATTTTCTTCCTTCCCCGGCCCGTTGTCAAGACCCCTGGGCTGTGGTACAATGGTGCCGCCTCCGGCCCCGGCCCGCGCCCCCAAAAAAGGGCCCTTCCCGCAGCCGCAGGAAACGCACCCCCGCAGCGGGATGGGAGAAAATTGTCAATTGTCAACTGTCAATTGTCAATTGGTATGAAAGGAAGGCGGCGTCCCCATGGAGCTCTATCTGGCAAATTTCTCCGGCCTGGATCCAAAGCAGGCCCGGGCGGCGGCCCGGTCCGGCCGCAGGGGCTCCGTTTGGGGCATGTCCCTGCTCTCGTCGGCCCTGGAGCGCTCCCTGGGCCTTGCCGCGCTGCCGGAGCTGGGGGAAGACGCTTTCGGCAAACCCTGCTTTCCGGCGTTTCCGGAGCTGTATTTTTCCGTGAGCCACAGCGGCGGCTGGGCCGCCTGCGCCCTACACAGCGCCCCGGTGGGCGTGGATCTCCAGCGCCGGCGGGAGATTTCCCCGGCCCTGGCGAGCCTAGTCTCCCCTGAGGAGGCGGAGCACTGGGATTTTTTTCAGCTTTGGGCCCTCCGGGAAAGCCTTTTCAAGCTCCGAGGCCGTGGGGACCTGCGTCACGAACCCTTCCGCCCCGGCCCGGACGGCATGCCCGCCGCCCCCCGGCATCCGGAAGCGCGCTTCCGCCTCTACGCCGGAGTACCGGACTACTATGTCCTGGCCCTGGCCTGGCAGGACGCCACTGCGCCCCCCGCCGCGCCCCGTGTCCTGCCCGCCGCGGCCCTGCTCCGCCCCGGCCCCTAAAGTCCCGGCCCAATTCGCCAAAGCAGGTCTTTCCCAGTCTCCTTTGGCACGCGGCAGTCCGCACCGCCGCGTGTCCCACCCGGGAGCGCAGGCGTTGCCTCGCGGAAAAAATAGGATTTTCAAATGGGCAAAGCTGTGTTATACTTGGGTCGTTGCATCGTATACAAGCGGGATGGGATGTGGAAAAAGGAAAAATGGATACCTGCGTGATCTCCTGCGGGACCATCCGCAACGAAGTGGAGAAAGCATACAAGGATCTGAAGCTGGACTACCCCATTTTTTGGCTGCAATCCGGCCTGCACAACTGTCCGGAGCAGCTCCGGGACGCGCTCCAGGAAAAACTCCGGGAGGCAAAGGGGTTTTCCCGAGTTCTGTTGGCCATGGGGTTTTGCGGCAACGCCATTCGCGGCCTCCACACAGAGGACGGGGAACTGGTAATCCCCCGGGTGGATGACTGCATTTCTCTGCTTTTGGGCTCTGTGTCCCACCGGATGGAGCTGGTTGAAGGCTGCGGGACCTATTTCCTTACGGAGGGCTGGCTCCACGGGGAGCAGAGCATCTGGTCGGAATACCAGCACACCCTCAAACGATATGGCGAGCGCCGGGGCAAGTCGGTGATGCACCGGATGCTGCAGCACTACCAGCGCCTGGGCGTGATCGACTCCGGCGCTTATCCCCTCAAGGACATTCTGGACGAGACCCATACGGTGGCCGATGCCCTCGGCCTCCGGCATGAGGTGCTCCAGGGGGACGATTCCTTTATCAAAGCGCTGCTCTCCGGCCCCTGGGAGGGGGAGCGGTTTCTCATCGCCCCGCCCCATTCGGAAATCCTGCCGGAACAGCTCTCCAAGCTGTACTGACGCCGGGCAACTACACGGAAATGAGGCATGGAATTTTATGGATATGCACGCACAGCTGGTCCACGCCGTAACCGAACTGGATGAGGAGCTCCTGTGGAGCGCCATTTCCGTCTGCCTCCAGGAGAGAACGGACATCCACAAGGTGGAAAACGCCCTCCAGGAGGGGCTGCGCAACGTAGGCCAGCGCTTTGCCAAAGGGGAATACTACCTGGCGGATATGATCGTGGGCGGCGACTTGTATCAGGAAGCCATGCGCATGGTCCTGAACCATCAAAATATGGAGTGTCTGCCCGCCGGGGCCCGGGGCCGGGTCCTCATCGGCGTGATGGAAAACGACATCCACGACATCGGCAAGGACATTGTGAAAATGCTCCTGCTGGTGGACGGCTTTGAGGTGGTGGATCTGGGCGTGGACGTGGCCACGCCGGACTTTACCAAAGCGGTGGAAGAGCACCGCCCGGATATCGTGGCCCTGTGCGGGGTCATGACCTTCTCCTCCGAGCGTATGGCGGACGTCATCCGGAACCTGAACCAGCTCCCGTTCCGGGACAGCTTCAAGATCATCGTGGGCGGCAGTTGTATTGGTCGGAAAGAAGCCATGGCCATCGGCGCGGACGGTTACACCCGGGACGCCTACGATGTGACCAGGCTCTGCAAATCCTTATTGGGAGAAGAATGAAATCATGGGACAGGAATTGGGTCCTGTATATCTGCGAATATACAGGGCGCTGAAAACGGAACTGCAGCAAGGGGACAAAAAACCGGGTGACGAGCTCCCCTCGGAAAACGCGCTCGCAGCGCAGTACTCCACCACCCGCATGACCGTGCGCAAAAGCCTGCAACTTCTGGAGCGGGAGGGGCTGATCCATGCCTGGCCGGGAAAGGGCTACTATGTCTCCCAGCCTTCCCATGACATGTTCCGCCTGGAGTTCCGGGAAGATGCTGCCCAAGGCGCGGCCTCCTTCAAGTCCATTGACGTCATCCGCGCCCCGGAAGACATCCGGGACATTTTCTCCCTGCGCCCCGGCAGCCGTGTCATCGAGATCTGCCGCCTGATCAGCGAGGACTCCGGCCGCGTGGCCTATGACATGAAATACCTCCCCTATATCAAGGGCAATCCCCTGATCGAGCAGGAGATCAATTTCTTCGTGCCCTTCCCGGACATCGTCTCCCGGATGGTGCCCACATTCTTCTTCTATACCCGCATGGAGATCGAGGCGGCGCTGCCGCCGGAGCAGGTGGCTTTCCGCCTGGGCTGCGTACCGGCTGACCCTGTTTTGGTGATCTCCCGGTACTTCATGGACCAGAAAGACGCCTGCATCGGCTACGGCCGGCGCTATCTCCGCAAGGATCACGAGAAGCTGGTGGCCTACTCCGGCTACCGGGAATAGCCCCGGCGCAAAACGCCGCCGGACGACCCCATTCAGGGCCGCCCGGCGGCGTTTTTTCTTGTGTTTCGGGAAAAAGGGGCAGGCGGGCTTTAACCGCCCTTTTGCCTCTCTTTTACGAGTTCTATCGCCTCTTTCCCCGTTACATGGTCGACAGTCATTTCCAGCATGCAAAGGGGCTTCCACTCGTGTTCGATAGCCCTGCTGCGGTTCACGGCGGTGTCCTCCGGGGCGTATTTGACCGCCAGTTTTTCAATTGCCGCCCTTTTTTCTCCCTCCTCGTCGAGGACCCGGATCCGCCCAAAGGCAATCACGCTTCGAAAATACGTCGTGTATTCCTCCGGCACGACCCGGTCCCGGTCAATCACGCAAAACGACGCCTTGGGGCTGCGCTGGACCGCGTCTATCTTATGCCCGCTTTTCGCGCTGTGAAAATAGATTTTCCCCTCGTC
>CALWOS010000148.1 GCA_944383185.1 uncultured Oscillospiraceae bacterium | reverse complement strand
CATGAGATTGCCCATGACAAAGGGCAGGGTGCAGCTGCTGCTCCGGGACATGCTCCACACCCCGCTCCGGGGCAGGAGGGAGAGCAGCGTGGTGAACTCCCCGTCGCTGGTGGAGACATACCACAGGGGGTTATAGAAGTTTTCAAACACAAAGCCGCTGTGTGCCAGCTTCCAGAGGGTGGGCGTGTGGGTCTCGTCCATGGCCCAGGAGCTGAAGCCCTCCGCCACGATCCAGATGAGGTTTTTCCCCGCGAACATACCGGTGTACTCGTTTTCCAGGGTGGGCTCCACCTGGGAGAAGTACTGGTGCATCTCCTTCACCGTGGCATTGGCCTCGTTTGCGATGAGATCCTCCCAGTCGATCTCCAGGATGTTGGGGGCGTATGCCGCCGGGGTCTCCGTGGGCGCGGCGCTCTCTCCCGGCGGCACAGAGGCGCCCGGGCTGGGCGCGGGCGAGGATGCCGCAGGTGTTTCCACGGGAGCGCTGCCGCCGCTCTTGGGGAACAGGAGGTTCTGGATGTCCAGGCGCAGGTTCGTGATCGCGCCGAAATAGCGCACCGTGTGTTCCGGGACATAGGTGTCGAAATAGAGGTACCGGGGACTCATGACCCCGGAGGTGCTCCCCAGCACAGCCAGCACGGCGGAGAGCTGGAGCAGCACAAACACCGCCGCCAGACGCCACTTGGTCCGGCGGGAAAAGCGCCGGGGCGAGAGGCGCTTGCGGAAAATGAGCCAGAGCACGCCCGGGAAGAACAGGGGCACAATGACAGGCAGGCTCTGCCAGATTCCCGTGAGGGCCTCCCGCCAGAAGCTGCCGATGGCGTTGCCAGCCCCGCCGATGGAGTAGAGCACCAGGAAGGTTTTGAAAATATGGTAGTATACCGCCTGAACGCCGTACAACAGCGGAAGCACCAGGAGAATGACGCCGAAGGCCAGGGAGTGGAACTGCTTCCCTATGGCGGTAAGGGCCGTCAGAAGGCAGCCGGCAGCCAGGGAGAACAGCAGCGTAAAGATGGCGCCCCGGACCGTCAGCGCGCCGAAGCACCAGAACTTCAGCAGCAGTTCCATATAGAAAATGGATACCGGAAGGTAAAACAGCCAGAGTTTTTCCCTGAAAAATCGCTTCATGGAGGATAATCCCCTTTATTTCTAGTCTAGGCTTAACCCGCAACCGCCGCCTGGAGCACGGTGCCCGCCAGGGTGCCGGCGGCGTCCAGGCCGCCGCCGCCGTTTTCCACCAGGACCACAAAGGCCAGGGGGTGGTCCTCATTCCGGAGGAAACCGGCAAACCACGCGTGAGGCGAACCGTCCCCAACCTCGGCGGTGCCGGTCTTGGCGCAGATGTCCAGGCCCGGAAAACGCCAGCTGCTGCCGTAGGCAGTGAAGGCGGTGTAGTTCATCAGCTGCTGGAGTTCTTGAGCGGTGCCCTCGTCCAAAAGCGACGTGGTCTTGCCGCGATGGCCCAGAAGCAGCGTGGGCTCCCGGAGGCTGCCGCCTCCGGCAATGGCGCAGATATAGCGCAGGAAGGCGTAGGGGTTCACCAGGTCATTATACTGGCCCATACCGGACCAGGCCAGATCAAACCGGTCTGTATCCGCCACGTCGAACCGTCCGGCGGCAGTGGGGATGCCATTGAGGCTTTGGGCGCTGGTGAGGCCGAACTGCTCGGCATATGCCGCCAGGGTTTCGCCCCCCAGCTCCAGGGCGATCTGGGCAAAGGCACAGTTGCAGGAGTTGGCCAGGGTGTCCTCAAAGAGCTGATCCCCGTGCCAGCCGGTGCACACCACCGTTTCCCCGTCCACCTCCAGCTGCCCTTGGCAGGTGAAGGTCCGTTCCCGGAGGTCCGGGATGTTCTCGATGGCCGCCGCGGCGGTCACCAACTTGAAGATGCTCCCCGGAGGGAAGGTGCTGCTCAGGCAGCGGTTCAGGTAGACCCCCTCGTAGCCCGCGGCGTTCACGTCCACAGTGCCGTTGGGGTCAAAGCTGGGGGCGGAGACCATGCACAGGATCTCCCCGGTCTCGTAGTTGCACACCAGCACCGCCCCCTTCCGGCCCCACAGGGCCTGGTAAGCGGTGGCCTGCAGGGAGGCGTCGATGGTCAGTTCCACCGTGGCCCCGGTCCCATCCGGGCTGTAGAGGCCGTTGACAAAGCTGTATCCCGCCAGGCGGGAGGCAAAGGCCGTCACCGCCCCGGTGCCGATGTTGCCGCTGTAGTCCCCCACGGCGTGGAGGCAGGCGGTGCGCACGGCGGCGTCGTCGGCGTAGCGGTAGACGCCGTTCCCGGCCTGGGCCAGGAGAAGCCCGTTGCGGTCCGTGAGGGTGCCGGTGTTGAGCACGCCGTTTTGGTATACGTCGGGATTGGCCCGGAACATGGCCCAGTCCGCTCCGTGATCCGCCAGGCGGACCAGGTATACCGCCATCCCCACAATGATGGCCGCGGCAATCAGCAGGGCGCAGGCGGCTCTGCGTTTTACTTTTTTCATGGCTGTTCGTCCTCCAACCTCTCCGGGAAGCCGTCGGGGTTGGCCTCATCCTCCACGAAGGGGGAGTCCAGGTAAGCCGCCCGGCCGTCGTCCCAGGGCGCGTCCTCCCAGTCCGCCTCCGGCGCGTCCGTCTCCTCCGGGAGGGCCTGGTAGTCCTCCGGCTCCGGTTCCGGCGCGTCGGCGTAGCGGCCCGGGGATTTCATCACGAAGCTGGCCCCCGAGCGGGTGTCCCCGGCCTTGATAAAGGCCAGCAGCGCCCAGCAGGAGATCAGGCTGCTGCCGCCCCGGGAGAGGAAGGGGAAGGTGACCCCTGTAAAGGGCAGGATGTCCAGGGAGCCAAATACGTTCAGCCCCATCTGGACCAGGAGCATGCTGGCTGCGGCGCAGCCGGCGATGACATAAAAACTGCTCCGGCCCGTGGCGGCGTTGCGCACCGCGGCAAAGGCCAGGATGAGCAGCGCCGCCACCGCCGCCAGGGCGATGAGGAGCCCCAGCTCCTCGCACACCACGGCAAAGACCATGTCCGTGTCCGCGGCCACGATGTCCTCCAGCCAGCCCTTGCCGCCGCCCATGCCGAAAAGCCCGCCGGAGGCCGCGGCGGACATGGCCCGGGTCTGCTGGTAGCCGGCGTCGTTGGCAAACTCCCACACGTGGCCCCAGGTGGCGAAGCGCTGGGTGATATAGGGCTTCACCGTCACCACCAGGAAGCCTGCGAGTCCCGCCCCGGTGACGGCCAGGAACACCGTGGCCAGGTTCCCGCTGCGCAGGAAGGAAATCACCAGGAATGTGGCAAAGAAAATGAGCGCCGTGCCGAAATCCCCCATGAGGGCCAGGGCCCCCACGCACACGGCGGAAAAGGCAATATACAAAAAGAGGTTGCGGCCCATGAAGAGCCGGTCCAGCGTGGCGGTGCCCGCGTAAATATAGGCGATTTTCACGAACTCCGATGGCTGGAAGGATACCCCGCCGATCTGAAGCCAGTTCCTCGCCCCGAAGATAGCCTCGCTCAGCAGGAGGTTCAGCCCCAGAAGGCCCAGCGCCGCGAAGCCCATGGCCCAGCGAAAGCGCTTGGCACGTTCCAGGTCACGGAGCCACCAGCCTAGAAAGAGGAACAACACGATCCCCGCCAGGAGCAGCACGGTTTGCTTGACCATATCGTAGGGCACCGAGGTGGCCGCCACGGACAGGCCCAGGGTGGACAGGAAAAAGGCCAGCGTTTCCACCTCGAACCCCATGCGGCCGATGGCGCGCAGGATAAAGTAGTAGAGCCACTGGGCTGCTGCCAGGGCCCCGAAAGCCAAGGTCACGGGGACCAGGTATTCCGCGTCCACGGCCAGGCTGTGCTCCAGAGCCAGCACGGCCTGGATCACCGTCAGAAGCAGCAGGCTCAGCCCCGGGTGGATGACCCGGCCCGGGCGGGTGCGGCGCTTTTCCAGGTTTTCCCGCTCGACCTCGTTGAGGTCGATGAAGCGCAGCTCCACCCCGGCCAGGGTGAAGTCCTGGCAGTCCCGGAGCACGGCTCCCTCCGGCGGGACGGAAAAGCCCTCCGTCATGGTGCCTCCGGCACTGCCCAGGTCGAACAGGCGCCACTGCCCGTCCGCCCCCCGGATCAGCGCGGCGTGGCTGCGGCTTACCTGGGAATAGGGCAGGGTGAGGTCTGCCGAGGGGCTCCGGCCCAGGATGCACTCCCAGTGGCGGATGGGGAGGTTTTCCCCGTCCGGCAGGCCCACATAGGCCCAGGTCTCCGGCTCATAGCGCTCCCGGAGCAGGCTGCGCAC
>CALWOS010000147.1 GCA_944383185.1 uncultured Oscillospiraceae bacterium | reverse complement strand
CATCTCCCCGGGGTGCGCCCGCTGGAGATAGAGCGCCGTGGCCATGCCGGAGGTGAAGACGTTTTGCCCCTCACAGGGGCAGCCCAGGCGGCGGCAGCGGTTTACATAATCTTCTCCCGCCCGGCTGGAGTTGTTGGTGAGGTAGCGGAAGTCCCGCCCCTGGCGGCGGAGAGTTTCCACGAATTCGATGGCCCCGGGGTAGACCACGTCTCCCAGGTACAGCGTACCGTCCATGTCCAGGAGGAAGAGGCGGCACGCCCGCAGCGCGGCAAGATCCACGCTCATGCCTCGAAGGGGAAGCGGTACTGGGTCAGGCCCAGCTCATCCCGGACGGCGCACAGCTCCCGCTGGACCGGGGCGGTGACAGGGACGCCGGTTCCTTTCCGCTGCTGCCAGATCTCCCACTCCTTCTCCCCGGCGGTGTAGATCCGGCTCTGGCCCGGGGCTTTCCGGCTGGCCCGGAGCGCCCGGCAGATGTCTCCGGCGGTTTTCCGGAACGCGTCCTCCCCGGAGAAGGCGGCCGTGTCCACGGCCAGGAAGAAGTGGCCCAGATGGTAGGGGACTTTTTCCCCGTGCTCCCCCACGCCGGTGAGCATGCCCATGTAATTGCCCGCCTGGAGCGCGGCGGAGAGGACTTCCACTACTGTGGCGTAGCCATAGCCCTTGTAGCCTGCCATTTCCTCCCCGGCGCCGCCCAGGGGTGTGAGGGCCGCGTCGCCAGTGGTGAGGGCCCGGAGGATATAGGCGCTGTCGGTGAGGCTCTCTCCGTCCGGGCCGATGACCTGCCCGGCGGGAGTGGGTTTGCCGATGCGCTCGTAGTACTCGATTTTTCCCCGCTGGGTGACGCTGGTGGCGCAGTCCAGGATGAAGTTGAAATCCTCGTCCGTGGGCAGGCCGATGGTCAGGGGGTTGGTGCCCAGCATGTTCTCCACGCCGAAGGTGGGGGCGATGCTGGGCCGGGCGTTGGTGCCGGTGATCCCGACGCAGCCGGCCCGGGCGGCCATGGAGGCGTAGTACCCGGCGATGCCGTAGTGGGTGGAGTTGCGCACGGCCACCATGCCCATTCCCATAGCCTTGGCCTTTTGGATGGCCATGGTCATGGCCCGGTGGCCGATGACTTGGCCCATGCCGTCGTGGCCGTCCACCACGGCGGTGGTGGGAGTCTCCCGGACGATTTCAAAGTGCGTCACCGGCTGCTGGATGCCGGCGCGGATGCGGTCGTAGTAAATAGGCTTGAAGCGGTTGACGCCGTGGCTTTCGATGCCCCGACGGTCGCTCTCCAGGAGCACGTCCGCGCAGATCGCGGCCTCCTCCCGGGGCACGCCGCAGGCGGCGAAGGCGTCGGTGATGAAGGGGATCAGCAGATCCCAGGATACAATAGCGGTGTCGGCAGACATGGGTGCACATCCTTTCCAGGTGGGAAAATCTTGTGAGAAAAGGGAACCTTCCCACAAGAGATTCGTCAAATTGTTTATGTCAGGTTTCTCTGGGGGGCCCGCCGGCGGGGCAGACGTCCTCCGGCAGGAGGGTACTCAGGTCCTCGCGGCTGGGATGCTCCAGGGCGGAGACCCGGTTGGCATGGCGGGTGATGGCGTTTTCCAGACAGTTGCGCACGTCCCGGCCGTTGCCGAAGTTATCGTCCCGCTGGTCGTACATCTCCTGAAAAAGTGCCTTGGCCGCGGCCTCGGATTCCGGGGTGAGGACGTACTGGCTCTTTTCGCAGTGAAGCCGGAAAATCGCCATCAGCTCATCCGGCTTGTAGTCGGCAAAGTAGAAGTACTTGTTGAAGCGGCTCTCCAGGCCCGGGTTGGAGCTGAGGAAGCGCTCCATGGGCGCGTCGTAACCCGCCACGATCACCACCAGGTCGTCCCGGTGGTCCTCCATGGCCTTGAGAAGGGTCTCGATGGCCTCCCGGCCAAAGTCGTTTTCCCCGCCGCTGGCCAGGGAGTAGGCTTCGTCAATGAACAGCACGCCCCCCAGGGCGCTCTGGATAACCTCTTGGGTTTTCAGCGCCGTCTGGCCCACGAAGCCCGCCACCAGCCCGGAGCGGTCCACCTCCACCAACTGCCCCTTGCTGAGGATGCCGATGGCGTGGTAGATCCCCGCCAGGAGCCGGGCCACAGTAGTCTTGCCGGTGCCGGGGTTGCCCATGAACACCAGATGCAGGCTCATGGGGGGGACGGAGAGGCCGTTCTCTTCCCGGAGACGGCGGACCTTTACCAGATTCACCAGACTTTTGACGTCTTTTTTTACGCTCTCCAGGCCCACAAGGGCGTCCAATTGTTCCAGGAGTTCTTCCGTGTCCGGCTTATTCTGGGCCCGCTCCTCCTCCGGGGCGTTCTCCCCCTGGGGCTTGCCCTGGCCGGGGGCGGCGCTGCCGGCGGCGGGGTTTTGTTCCAGAAAGCCAGGGGCATTGCTGGTGACGAAATCCGTGGCCCGAAGGGCAGGCTTGCCTTTTTTTACCCCGGCGGCGTCACAGATGGCGGTGAGTTTGTCTCCGCACTCGGTGATGAACTGAGCCTCGGCGTAGCTCACATCATCGTCTACCGCCGCCAGGTACAAGAGGATGTTGGTGAGCATACGGATAAAAATCCGGGAGGCGTCCGTTCCCCGGCGGGCGTCCCGCTCGGTGAGGTCCCAGTAAAAAAGGGGCGGCAGGAAACTGCTCCCGCCCCGGCACACCGCCCCGGTGAGTTCCCATAAAAGCCAGGCCGGCTTGGGCCGGCCACGGGAGTAGAGCTGGTTCACCGCGTCCACATGGCCCTGGGTCAGACCCCCGGAGCGGGCCCAGAGCTTCAAGGCGCAGTTTTTCACAAACTCGTCCAGCTCCGGGGCCAGGTTGTTGCCCGCGGCCTTGTAAAAGGCGTCGGTGTTGGCGACGTAAATCTTGTGCAGCTCCTCCGGCGGGAGCTTCCATTTGCTGGGCATATGGATTTCCCCTTCCTGATATGACGGTGCGACGGTATTTGTAACACCCTATTATACACGCACTGCCCCTGCTCTTACAAGGCGCAAAAAGAAAAACCGCGCCGCAATTTTGCGGCGCGGTGAGAGACAAAGAACTCAAGGCGCGGGGACATAGGCCTCCACGGCAGCCTGGAGCATTTGCAACAGGCCGTCGTTTTCCGGGGCAAACTGATCCTCCCCCCAGATGAACACCCCGGCAGGCTCATAGCCGGAGTAGACGTAGTCCTCCTGGAACTGCTCCATAAAGGCGTTGTAGGCGGCCTCGTCCGCGTCTTGGCCGGAGAGGGTATACCGGGTGGAGATCACGTTGCCGTCCAGGTCGTTTTCCACATACTGGAAGGCTACGCTCTCCAGTGTGAGGACGTCATTGTCGCCCCGGCCAAAACGGATGAGCTCCCGGTAGTAGAAATCCTCGGCGCCGTTGCCGGAGTTGATGAAAAAGCTGTCCCCCAGGGTAGAGCGGTAGAGCATGAAGTCCTCAAAGTATCCGGCGTTGATTACCAGAGTGGAATACCAGGGGCCCTGGAGGCTGTCCTCCAGGGTGACGCCGGAGGAGATGCACTGAACCGTACCGTCCACAATGTCAAAGAGCCAGACGCCCATGGCCGCCGAGGCGCCGGTGTCAAAGAGGACCAGCTCCGGCACGCCGTCCAGATCCAGATCAATGAAGCCCGCCCCGGTGAAACCGGGATAAGCCAGGTTCTCCAGCTGCTCCTGATTGTCCGTGATATAAGCGGTATAGATCCCGGCCCAGTCTATAGTCTCCGGCGTAGGGGTGGGGGTCACAAGATCGCTGATGGTGGCTGGGGTGGAAGGAACGGATTGCAGAGAGGCCTCTGGATCAGCAGTTTCCGCCGCTGGCGTGGAGGGCGCCGCGGTTTCCGCAGCGGTGGCTGAGGGCGCCGCCTGCCCGGCGCAGGCACCCAGGGCCAGCAGCAGGCTGCACAGCAGCACAAGCCCCAGAATCTTCCGCATATACATGAAGAAATTCAACTCCTTTTTGCTGGCAATAGATCAAAATGGACAACAAATGCACCGCACATTTCGACCAATTATGGGGACAGTATACCATAACGCTCCCTGCCTGGAAAGAGATTGGGGGTAACTGTAACCAAATTGACGCAACAATGTAAACATAATGCACAAAAATCAACGATAGATTTTGGGTATGTATAAAAGAAACCGAAGAAAAAATGCAATTTGCACCCGTAAAGGCGGGACTTTCTCCCTTGCGGACGTTGAAAAAGAAAAAACATGTGGTACAATATAAAATACTGCTTTGCAAACTGCCGGCGCGGAAAGCGGACCCGGCATCCGGTGTTCCAGCCGGGAGCATTGACACGAGACAGAGTTTACTATATTCTATTTTTCCAGCCCATATGTCTGGGCATGGGAGGCATCCCGCCTCCGGAAAGGAGGGCCGGCCATGGAAAAACGCCTCGGCATCTACATCCACATCCCTTTTTGCGCCAGCAAGTGCGCCTATTGCGATTTCTATTCCCTGGCCGGACGGGACGGCCTCATGGACAAATACCTGGCGGCCCTGGAGCAGCATATCGCCCAGTCCGCCCAGCAGATGTCCCCTTACTATGTGGACAGCGTTTATTTCGGCGGCGGAACGCCCAGCTATTTCGGCGCCAAGCGCCTGAGCCGGGTGTTCAACGCCCTCAAACGCCACGCCAAGGTTCTGCGCACGGCGGAAGTCACCGTGGAGTGCAACCCGGACAGCGCCCGGGAAGGGGAACTCCGGCTTCTGCGGCGGGAGGGCGTCAACCGCATTTCCCTGGGGGCCCAGTCGGCCAATCCGGATATCCTCAAGCTCATTGGCCGGCGGCACAACTGGCTCCAGGTGGAGAAAGCGGTGAAGTCCATCCGCCGGGCCGGCTTTGATAACCTGAGCCTGGACCTCATTTACGGCCTGCCCAGCCAGACCAAGCAGGACTGGGCGGATACGCTCAGCAAGGCCCTGCGCCTGAGGCCGGAGCATCTGTCCTGCTATGGGCTGAAACTGGAGGAGGGAACGCCGCTGTACCGCTACAAGGATTCCCCCTTTGTCCCGTCAGACGACGAGCAGGCGGATATGTACCTCTACACCGTGGAGGAACTGACCCAGGCGGGCTACGCCCAGTATGAGATCTCCAATTTCGCCGTAAAGGGCTATGCATCCCGGCATAACCTCAAGTACTGGCGGCTTCAGGACTACATGGGCTTCGGCCCCGGGGCCCACTCCTGCACGGGAAACCTGCGCTACAGCTATATCCGGGATCTGGAAGGCTATATTGCGGGCATTCGGGAGGGCAGGAGCATTCTGGACGAGTACGAGCATGTGGATAAACTGGACCGGGCAGCGGAATACCTGATGCTGGGCCTGCGCACCACCCATGGGATCTGTGCGCGGGAGTACCGGGCCATTTACCGGAGCGAGTTCTCACCCCTGGAGGAAGTGCTCCGGGAGTTTGAGGCCAGAGGCTGGGCCAAATGCGTCCAGGACCGCTGGAGCTTCACCTCCTCGGGCTTCCTGCTGTCCAATATCCTCATTGGCGCGCTTTTGGAGGCCCAGGCGGCCTACAAGCGCAGCGGCAGCCCCTGGGTCACGGCTGTGGAGGAGACGGCGCTGTCCATGCCCGACGCCGCCGGGCCCTCTGTCAAATGAACATTTTTTCCGGGTGCCTCGGCGTCCGGCGAAGTCCCCAAGGGGGACTGCAACAACAAAGAGTAAAGAAAGTAAGGATGGGGTAACCAATGAAGCTGTTTGGCTCCACTTCCAACAAAAGCAAACCCGCCCGCGGCCAGGATGGCCGTCCCGCTGAGGAAACCCGGCGCACGGACGCCACCCCGGCCCAGCCGGAGGCTGCGCGGGAGGCCTCCACGGCCCGGCGCGATACCCGGGCCCGGGAAGCGTCTCCGCCGCGGCAGGAGCCCGGCAACGGCGTCCGCAGGGCCCAGGCCGGCGCGCCTTCCGGAACGGAGAAAGCGCCGCAGAAGGGGAAGACCCCCAAGCCCAAAAAGGAAAAGGCCCCCGGGACCCGGCAAGCCGCCGGGGAGAAGAAGGGGCCGGGAAAGGGACGTATCGCCCTGGTGGCCGCGCTGTGCGTGGTACTGCTCCTATGCGCAGTCACGGCCCTGGGCGCGGCGCTGGTGTCCCGCAGCCAGAGCATCTATCCCGGCGTGGAGCTGGGGGGTGTGAAGCTGGGCGGCATGACGGTGGAGGAGGCCACGGCGGCCCTCTCAGCGGCCAATTACGGCATTCCTGAGGATGAGGCCGTGCGGGTGGAACTTCCGGCGGGCGTGGAACTCTCCGTCACCGCGAAGGAGGCGGGCTTTGCCACCACGCCGGCGGAAGGCGCCCAAATGGCCTGGCGCTATGGACGGGAAACAGCGGGCAACCCCCTGAGCCGCCTGTTTGCCTACCTGGGCAGCGCCCTCACGGGCACGAACCTGGATGAGGCCGAGGTCATCCTGGACGAGAGCGGTATCCGCGCCAAGATCGCAGAGGCCGCGGCGGCGTCCCAGGAGGCCCTGATGGGGGAAGAAGTGGAAATCTCTGACACGGACATCACCGTGCTCAAGGGCGCCAATCTGGTGTCTCTGGACGAGGACGCCATTTACGATCTGGTGGAGCAGTCCCTCCGGGCCAGAAGCTTCGGTACCCTGGCGTACACGCCCCAATACACCGGCACCGCCGGGGAATTCGATTTCCAGGCCCTCTATGACGAAATTTATACCGAGCCCAAGGACGCCCAGTACGACAGTGAGACCGACTCCGTCACCGAGAGCCAGACGGGCCGGAGCTTTGACATCCAGGAGGCCCAGCGCCTCTGGGATGAGGCCGCCATGGGCGACGCCGTGGTCATCCCCCTGGAGATCCAGGAGCCGGAGATCACCGCGGAGGAACTCCGGGCCGTCATCTTCGCCGACTGCCTGTCCCAGAAGACCACCAGCCTTTCCGGCAGCACCGCCGCGCGGATCAACAACATCACCAAGGCCTGTGCTGCCATCAACGGCCTGGTCCTCAACCCCGGGGAGGAATTTTCCTATAACGGCGCCCTGGGCCAGCGGACCGCCGCGGCGGGGTATCAGGCCGCCGGGGCCTATTCCAACGGCCAGGTGGTGTCCGAGGTGGGCGGCGGCATCTGCCAGGTGAGTTCCACTCTCTATTACTGCACGCTGTACGCCAATCTGGAGATTGTGGAACGCTACTGCCACTACTTTGGCGTCAACTATCTCCCTGCCGGGCTGGACGCCACGGTGAGCTGGCCAAACCCGGACTTTAAATTCAAAAATGATCGGGATTACCCCATCAAGATCGAGGCCTATGTCCAGAACGGGCAGGTCACCGTGAAGATCTGGGGTACGGATGTGGACGGCAGCTATGTGGAGATGCAGGTGGAGAGCTGGAGCACCAGCAACGGTTACGGAACCCAGAGTTACCGTTTGATCTACGACAAGGACGGCAATCTCCTGGAAAAACGGGAAGAGGCCGCCAGCCAGTACCACTACCACGGCACAACGACAGAGACCACCACGCCCGCGACGCCGACACCCACCCCCACACCCTCCACGGAAGTGACGCCGCCCCCGGCCACGGATCCGGTGGTGACGCCGCCCCCGGCCACAGACCCGGTGGTGACGCCGCCCCCGGCCACGGACCCGGTGGTGACGCCGCCCCCGGCCACGGACCCGGTGGTGACGCCGCCTCCGGCTACGGACCCGGTGGCGACCCCGCCCCCGGCGGAGGTACCGGCGGCATAAGGGCGCATACATAGCCATGGCGGACAGACGGCAAAGCCCATGGCGTTCCCGGCAAAAACGCGGCTTGTTGGAAAAGGCCTCCGGTTCTTTTCGGCAGTCTCATAAAAGGAGAAGAGACAGCATGAGCAAGGAAAAATTTTATATTACAACACCCATCTATTACCCCAGCGACAAGCTCCACATCGGCCACACCTACTGCACAGTGGCTACGGACACCCTGGCCCGGTACCACCGGCTCCGGGGGGAGGATGTCCTCTTCCTCACCGGCACGGACGAGCATGGCCAGAAAATTGAGGACAAGGCCCGGGAAGCCGGCGTGAGCCCCAAGGAATTTGTGGACAACATTGTGGAGGGGCCCCGGGGCGTCAAGGACCTGTGGAAGCTGATGAACATCTCCAACGACCGCTTCATCCGCACCACGGACGACTACCATGTCTCCGCCATCCAGAAGATTTTCAAGAAGATGTATGAAAACGGGGACATCTACAAGGGCTACTATAAGGGGAAATACTGCAAGCCCTGCGAGGCGTTCTGGACGGAAAGCCAGCTCAAGGACGGCTGCTGCCCCGACTGCGGCCGCCCGGTGGCGGACGCCGAGGAGGAGGCGTACTTCTTCCGTCTGAGCAAATACGCTGACCGCATCCAGGACCTTCTGGAAAACACGGACTTTCTCCAGCCCAGGAGCCGGGTCCACGAGATGGTGAACAACTTCATCAAGCCCGGACTGGAGGATCTGTGCGTCAGCCGCACCAGCTTCACCTGGGGCGTGCCGGTGGACTTTGACCCGGGCCACGTGGTGTATGTGTGGGTGGACGCCCTCAGCAACTATATCACCGCCCTGGGCTATCAGAACGACAAGTATAACGACTTCGACAAGTTCTGGCCCGCCGACGTCCACATTGTGGGCAAGGAGATCGTCCGGTTCCACTCCATCATCTGGCCCGCCATGCTCATGAGCCTGGGCGAGCCCCTGCCCAAGCACGTCTTCGGCCACGGCTGGCTGCTGCTGGACGGCGGCAAGATGTCCAAGAGCAAGGGCAACGTGGTGGACCCCTATATTCTGGCGGAGCACTTCGGGGTGGACGCCCT
>CALWOS010000146.1 GCA_944383185.1 uncultured Oscillospiraceae bacterium | reverse complement strand
CAGCTTCCAGATAGTCCCCGCCGGAGCCGCCGCAGCAGCCGATCTTCCAGACAGGCTTGCCCGCGTCGTGGTACCGCAGGCCATTGGCCCCCAGGGCCTTCTTCAGCCGGGGCAGAAAGTCCGCCATAGCCACGGCCTCCGGCAGCTCGCCCACCCGGCAAATGCCATAGGGCGTACCGTCGGGGTGCTTGCCGTGGGGTTCGATCATTCTCGGCTCGGCCACACCCATGGCCGCCATCAGGGCGTCGTTCACGCCTCCGGCTGCCGTATCCAGATTGGTATGCAGGCAGATGGCGGCGATGCCGCGCTCCGCCAGTTCCAGAACCTTTTCCCCGGCGGGATCCCCGTCCGTTACGGACTTCAGAGCATGGAAGATCACCGGGTGGTGGGAGACGATGAGCTCCGCCCCCAGCTCCGCGGCCTCCGCAATCACAGAAACCGTGATGTCCAAGCTCACCAGGGCGCGCCGGACCTCCTTGTCCTGCCGGCCCACCAGGAGCCCCACGTTGTCAAAATCCAGCTTCATGTACGCCGGGACGCGCTCCAAAAGCCGGTCCCGGATCTGTGCCACTGTTGCCATATGTTATACCTCCATTTTCCATTCCAGCAATTCCTGATATGCCGCCGCCAGCTCCCCAGCGTGCTCCGGCGGTCTGGCTGCCCGGGCCATGCCCTCCAGGGCGCTGCCCAGCCGGCGGCAGATGCCGTCCAGATACGCGCGCAAAAACGGCTGGCCTTCCAGCAGCCGCCGGGCGCCCGCCTCCGCCTCACCGGGGCTGAGGGGCGGCATCTCCCCCGGCGCCGCGGCCAATACCGTATAAAAGGTCTCCCCTTCCCGCACCGGGCGCTCCGCCGTGATGCGCCAGCCGTTTGCCTGGAGCCAGCGCCGGAGCAGCGCCTGCTTGGACATGGGCTGGAGCAGGAGCAGGCATCCCGCCGCCAGGAGCCATGGCGCGCGGCGCAGAATCCCGGCGATGGTCTCCCCGCCCATGCCGGCGATGGCCACCGCGTCCACTTCCCCCGGCGACACAGCCTCCAGGCCGTCGCACTGGCGGAGCTGCAGCCGGTCTTCCAGGCCTGCGGCCTTCGCGTGGGCCGCGGCGGCGGCCAGGGGGCCCGCGCCGATGTCGCAGCCCACGGCGCGGGTGATCCGCCCCTCTGCCAGCAGGGCAAGGGGCAGATAACCGTGGTCTGTCCCGATATCCGCGAGGCTGGCTCCGGGCGGCACCAGCTCCGCGAGCGCCCGCAACCGGGGCGGCAGTTTTTCCAATGGGATCATCTCCTGACAAGAAAGTCTGGACAAATACAAAGCAGGCGAGAGAGATTCCCCCGCCTGCTTCATGGTTTTCCCATGCGTTTTCCCGGAAAAGGCCTCCGCTTACAGCGCGGCAATAAAGGCGTTCAGCCGGGTGACAAAGCTGTCCGCGTCCACCCCATGGGCCATGCAGGCCTGCTCCACGTTCTCGCCGGAAGCCAGGGCGCAGCCCATGCAGTGCATGCCGATCTGCTGGAACAGGGGCATGGTCTCAGGGGCGTGCTCAATAATATCGCCAATGATGGTTTCCTTGGTTACGGTATACATGCGTGTCCCTCCAAAATTTTCTCAAAAGCGTCTCGCGGCGCATTCTTCGCCAAATGCCGGACCGCGGGCCCGCTAGTTATTATAAACACATACCAGCCGAATTTCAACCGTTTTTTTCTTTTTCCGGGCATTTCCATAAAAATCCCGCGGGAAAACCCGGCGGGTTTCCCATTTTGCCACAATGGGCCGTTTGGAGTGTTTTTACCGCGCCGCGATGTTCTCGCAAAAGCGCTGGAGCATGGCCGCCGCCTGGGCGCGGGTGGCGCTGCCCTGCGGGTCAAGGGTCGTGCCGCTGGTACCGCCGTGCCGCGGAAATCGCGCGGCCAATTTTCGCGCCTTTCCATACAAACACGTCAAAAAAGCACGGCGCAAAATGCGCCGTGCTTTGGCTTTATTGGCAGAGCTTGCCATCAGCGGCCCTGCTGCTCCCGCATCTTGGCGAAGCAGTCGCTGCAGTACACAGGGCGGTCGCTCTTGGGCTCGAAGGGCACGCGCGCCTCTCCGCCGCAGGCGGCGCAGGTCGCGGTGAAGTACTCCCGGGGGCCGCGCGCGGCGTTCTTCCGGGCGTCACGGCAGGCCTTGCAGCGCTGCGGCTCGTTCTGGAAACCGCGCTCCGCGTAGAACTCCTGCTCACCAGCGGTGAACACAAACTCTGCTCCACACTCTTTGCATACGAGGGTCTTGTCTTCAAACATTTGCCTGAATCCTCTCTTTTGATAGATTTACTCCCTTTGGGAGCTTTATTGCGATCAGCCAATGCTGACTTCGCCGGATTTGTGGGCGCTTGCCAGTTTGCGCCGGACACGCTGCACCGCGTTGTCCACAGATTTCACCGAACGGGAAAGGCGCAGGGCGATTTCCCGGCAGGAATAGCCCTCCAGATAATATTGCAGCACTTCCCGTTCCAATTTTGTCAGCTGCCGTCCATAGACAGTCAAAAACTCCGACTCGCTCTCTCTGGCAAGAACCTGCTCCTCGGGGATGCGGCGAAAGGATTCGCTGTTTGCAGTGTGGGCCTGGGACTCTTCGGAAAGAACTTGTTCAAAGGGGACTCCCTCATTCAAGGGGGTGTGCTTTTTTCTTGCTGCGTTTTTTACGGCTGACAGGATCCTGCGCTTGATGCACAGCTCAGCATAGGTTTTGAATGTTGTATCGGCGTCAGGATCATAGGTGCGGATGGCGGACAGCAGACCAAACATACCCTCCTGGGTCAGATCTTCACTGTCTCCCCCGGCCAGAAAGTAGGGCCGCGCGCAGATACGCACCAGGCGGACATAGCGCCTGGCCAGGCTCTCTTCGGCATCCCGGTCCCCCAGAACCGCCCGGCGCTGGAGGGATTCGTCGGAATCTGCAGGGTGGGCAATCGCCTTTTGTTTCACCATACCGCTTCGATCCTCATTATACGGTTTATTTTCGCATTCGTCAAGAAAAACTTGTAATTTTGTTTAATAATTTTTAGATTCCGCCTTTAAATTTATGATTTTTGCCAGCCCCTCCGCGCAGCTTTGGGCCAACGCCTCCTCCGGCGCCTCCACCATGACCCGGATCAGCGCTTCCGTGCCGGAGGCGCGGACCAGAACCCGGCCCCGCTTGCCCAGGCGGGCGTCCTCCTGGGCCACCAGCTCCTTGAGCTCCGGATCGGCCATAAGCTTTTCTTTGACCACATTGCCCCCGGAGACCGGCACATTGATGAGGGTCTGGGGATAGTAGGGGATTTCCGCCGCCAGGCGGGAGAGGGGCTGGTCCTGGGTGCTGAGGACGCGCAGGAGTTTCACCGCCGTGAGCTGGCCGTCCCCGGTGGTGGTGTCGTCCAGGAAGATCATGTGGCCGGACTGTTCCCCGCCAAGATTGTAGCCATTTTGGAGCATGCACTCCAGGACATAGCGGTCCCCCACGGTGGTACACTCCAGGTGGAGGCCGTGGGCCTCCGTAAAATCGTGAAAGCCCAGGTTGGACATGACCGTGGCCACGATGGTGTCCTTTTTCAGTTTCCCCTGGCTGCGCATATAGCTGCCGCAGATGCCCATGATCTTGTCGCCGTCCACCAGCTGGCCCAGCTCATCCACCGCCAGGCAGCGGTCCGCGTCCCCGTCAAAGGCAAGCCCCAGATCGTAGCCCCCGGAGACCACCAGGCGGCAAAGCTGGTCCATGTGGGTGCTGCCGCAGCCGTCGTTGATGTTCACGCCGTCCGGATGGTCCTTGATCACTTCCAGGTCCAGGCCCAGGCGCTCAAAGATCTCCCCCGCCGTGCGGGAGGCGGCGCCGTTGGCGCAGTCGATGAGCACACGCAGGCGCCGGATGGGGCCGTCCGCCGTCTGTACCACGTGGTCTATGTACCGCTGGACATACTCCTGCCCCCGGCCGACGACACGGCCAATTTCCCCATGGGTGCACAGCTTCAGCCGCGCGGGATCGTCCAGATATTCCTCGATCTCGTTTTCCAGGGCGTCGGAGAGCTTGAAGCCCTGGCCGTTGAAAATCTTGATGCCGTTATGCTCAAAGGGGTTGTGAGAGGCGGAGATGACGATGCCCGCGTCCGCCCCGCAGTCCCGGGTGATGAAGGCCACCGCCGGCGTGGGCACCACGCCCAGCTCCATCACGTCCGCGCCGGCGGCGCAGAGGCCGGAGCACAACGCGGCTTCCAGCATATCCCCGGAAATGCGGGTGTCCTTGCCGATGGTGATGCAGGGTTTGTGATGCTGCTCCCGGGAGAGCACCGTGGCCGCCGCCAGACCCACCCGGTACGCGAGCTCCACGCCCAGGTCCTGATTGGCGATGCCGCGGATTCCGTCCGTTCCAAAATACTTTCCCATATCGCTGTGACTCCTTATTGATCGGTATGATAGAAGATCAAGCACATTGCTTCTTCTTTTTTCAGAACAATTCCTCCTGGCCCGCGAAGGGGATGCCCAGGTGCTCATACGCCCTGCGGGTGACGCAGCGGCCACGGGGCGTGCGCGTCAAAAAGCCCTGCTGGAGCAGGTACGGCTCATACACATCCTCCAATGTGACTGCTTCCTCATTGATGGTGGCGGCCAAGGTTTCCAGGCCCACGGGCCCGCCGCCGTAAAACTCAATGATGCTCCGGAGCATGCGCCGGTCCAGGGCGTCCAGGCCCAGCCGGTCCACTTCCAGGCGTTCCAGGGCCTCGTCCGCCACGTCCCGGGTGATGACCCCGTCCGCGCGGACCTGGGCGAAATCCCGCACCCGGCGCAGGAGGCGGTTGGCGATCCGGGGCGTGCCCCGGCTGCGCCCGGCGATCTCCCGGGCGCCCTCCGGCAGGATGTTCACCCCCAATATCCCCGCGGAGCGTGAGACGATGCGCTGGAGTTCCTCCGGCGTATACAGCTCCAGGCGGAGGTTGACGCCGAAACGGTCCCGCAGGGGCGCGGTGAGCTGGCCGGAGCGGGTGGTGGCCCCGATCAGGGTGAAGCGGGGCAGGTCCAGGCGGATGGAGTTGGCCGAGGGGCCCTTGCCGATGATGATGTCAATGGCGTAGTCCTCCATGGCCGGATAAAGAATTTCTTCCACGGCCCGGTTGAGCCGGTGGATCTCGTCCACAAACAGAATGTCGTTTTCCTGGAGATTGGTCAGCAGCGCCGCCAGATCCCCGGCCTTTTCGATCGTAGGGCCGGAGGTGATGCGCATGTTCACTCCCATTTCATTGGCGATGACGCCGGCCAGGGTCGTCTTGCCCAGGCCCGGGGGGCCGTGGAGCAGGACATGGTCCAGGGGTTCATGGCGCATCCGCGCCGCCTGGATAAACACCTCCAGGTTCTCCTTGGCCTTCTCCTGGCCGATGTATTCCTTCAGCAGCCGCGGCCGCAGGGAGTTCTCCCCCGCATCCTCCGGCGTCAGGGAGCTGGTCACCAGCGGCAGGCTCGCCCCCAGTTTTTCTTCCGACGTGGAAAAATCGATTGCCATAGGCTACCCCTTTTCTCAAAATCGCCCCGGCGCTCTCCCGGCGCGCCGCCATCCAGGCCCGGACGCGCTCCCACACAGGGCGCACCTTGCTGCGGAGCGCCTGCCAACCCTTCCGGACGCCGTTGCCAAGCGGGCGCAGGGTGTCTCGGATCCAGGCGCCGATCCGCTTCAGCACCGCGCCGGCGCGGTGGAACGCAGGCTTGAGCACGCCGCCCACGCGGGCGGCCACCGGGCGCAAAACTGCGCCGATCCTGGCGGCCACGGGCTTGCAGCGCGCAGCAACGCGCCGCGCCACGGGCTCCACAGTACCGGAAATCCGGGCCTTGACCGGCGCCAGCGCCTCCCCCGCACGGCTGCGGAACTTCGCCGGGCCCGGGGCCTTGCCGGTGAGCACATAGTATACGCCGACGCAGATGCACACCAGCAGGTACCCGACGCCAACCCGGTACAGCCACGGTGCATGCGCCAGCTCCCCCAGCGCCATCAGCGCCCAGCCCGGGGCGGAGCAGACCGCCGTCCAGCCGCTCCGCCGCAGGTACAGCAGCCTGCGCGGCTCCACAAGGCAGGGCAGCAGCACATCCCGGTATCGGCTGTTCCGAAGCCAGGTGTTGTACTTTTTTATGAGAATATCGATCACTCCCAGGGCCACGGGGATCCCCGCAGCCAGTGAGAGGACCAAAAGAACCAGCAGTACCGCCAGCAGCATGGGATATTCTCCTTTATGCCAGTTTCTGTTTCAGGTCTACTCTATTTCATCATCCGCCGCAAAGCCAGCTTAATGATCTCTTCCAGAGTCATAGTATCCATATCCATATCTTTCAACGCCGCGGAAATCTCCCCGCCGCTGTAGCCCAGCACCCCAAGGGCCGCCGCGGCTTCGGCCATTTTGCTGCCGGAGCCGGGGATGGGGGCGGCGCTCCCGGTTCCAGTCTTCAAGGGGATGCCGCCGCTCTCTTTGGCGATTTTGTCCTTAAGCTCCAAAATCACCCGCTGGGCAATTTTTTTGCCGATGCCCGGGGCAACGGTGAGCATTTTCGCATCCTCGGCGATCACCGCCATGGCCAGAGACTCCGGCGTGGCCGCCGAAAGGATGGAAAGCGCCGCCCGGGGCCCCACCCCGGACAC
>CALWOS010000145.1 GCA_944383185.1 uncultured Oscillospiraceae bacterium | reverse complement strand
TCCCGCTCTTCCTCCCGGAAGATCAGGTTGTAATGGCCCTGGATGGACACGAACTTGGCAAAGCCCTCATTTTCCGCCAGGGCGTTGGCCTTGGCCAGCTGGTAGGCAAAGCAGTTGGAGATGCCGATGTGGCGGACCTTCCCCGCCCGCACCACCCGGTTGAGGCCGTCCAGAATATCATAGAGGGGTGTGGCATAGTCCCACATGTGGTAGATATACAGGTCAAGGTAGTCCAGCCCCAGGTTCCGCAGGCTGGTGTTCACCATGTTCTCGATGTGCTGTTGGCCGGAAACGCCCGCGGCGATCTCCTCCCGGGTGCGGGGAAGGAACTTTGTGGCCACCACTACGTCTTCCCGCTGGGCGAAGTCCCGGAGGGCACGGCCCACGTACTGCTCGCTGGTGCCGCTCTGGTAGCCGACGGCGGTGTCGAAGAAATTCACCCCCAGCTCCAGCCCTCGCCGGATGATCTCCCGGGAGTGCGCCTCGTCCAGAGTCCAGCTGTGCTGGCCGTTCTTGGCGTCGCCGAACCCCATGCACCCCATACAGATGCGGGAGACGGTCAGATCGGAATTTCCCAGTTTTGTGTATTGCATTTTTATTGCCTCCTTAACGCCGGGCCGCTGCCGGCCATGTTGTCTTTTGATACGGGGGCGGCTCGCCCCGGTGGGGTGGGCCGCTCCGGAAAAGCCATAAGGGCTGCCGGGGACAAGCTTCTGCCGGCCGCCTCGTTGAAAAGCCTTTGCGCTGTTATCCCGGCCTGCCTGTCCCGCGGGATGTAGGGCGCCGCGCCATTTTGGGCCGGGCAGCCCATTTCCGAAGGAATTGTGACGCATAGTAGGCGATCCATATGCATGTCCCCATCATGGCCAGATAGTCCAGGTAAAACAGAGGGATGGGCTCGCGGAAATCAAAAAAGACGAAATGGGTGCGCACCAGCATATAGGTAAGCAGATCCCGCCGGACAAAGGCAACGATCCCGTAGGCCGCCACGCAGGCCCCCAGGATGGAGAGCAGGATCTGCCGTGCCCGGGAGGGCCGGAACTTCAGCGCCTTCCTCGCCATGCCCAGGAACATCCCCCAGTGAAGCCCCAGATGCAGCGCCATCAGCACAAAGCCCCAGTAGGAGGCCGCCATGTGCAGGAGTCGGGCAAAGCCCATACCGCCTCGGATATGGAGGAAGCCGAACACATGGTTGGAGAGGATGACCCCGCTGGCCATCAGGCCCAGCATAGCCAGGAACACCAACAGGTCGATGGCCAGCTGCAAGACCCGGGCGGGAGAGCGTTTCCCCCGGAGAAGCGTCCGGTACCAGTTCCCGTTCAGGACATGGTGGAGAAGAAACAGGAGAAACATCCCCGCGCCAGCCCACTCGTGTGCCGCGTCCTGCCAGAACTGGTAACCCATCAGGAACAGCAGTCCCAGGGTCATGAGGATGTCAACAGCAATTTTACAGGCTGTTTTTGGTTTCACCGGCGCACCGCCTTTTCTTCCGGATCAGGACCGCCACAGGCCGTCCAGGCTGCGGCCAAAACTACCGCTGTAGGCGGCCGGGGACAGCGCCAGGACCGCGGAGGGAAGGATGGAGAGAAATTTCTTCATAAGATCGCTCCTTTTCCGTTCTGATGGAGAAACAAATGACCGGGCTACTTCAGCCGGTTGCCCAGGGCATAGGCCTGCTGGGGATAGGGGGAGCGCTTTGTCATGGCGGGCGCGCCGCAGCCTTTTCCCAGCACCATGCCCATGTCCGTCAGGTTCAGATAGCGCACCAGGGTCTGGTAATGGCTCTCCAAGGCGTCAAAGGTCCAGCTGTCGCTGTTCCAGGCCGCGGCGATGAGGGCCGACTTCATGTGCCTGCCCTGAACGCTGCTGTTAAGGCGCAGAACCGGTCAATCAGGGTCTTCAGCTGTGCGGACATGCCGTAGTAGTACAGCGGCGTCACAAACACCAGCATGTCCGCCTGCAGGATCTGCCCGCGGAATTGCTCCATGTCATCCTTCTGCACGCAGGGGCCTTCGTAGCCGCAGTGGATGCAGCCGGTGCAGGGGTGGATATTGGCGTGGGCGGCGTCGATGATCTCTACGGTGTGGCCGGCTTCCTCCGCCCCTTCCTTGAAGCAGCCGGCAAGCATGTTGGAGGAGCCTTGTCTGTTGGGGCTTCCTTCCAGGAGCACAATACGCACGTTCTCTTCTCCTTTGCAGTTTTTGTGTGGATGGCGCTGCCTTATGGGAAGGCGGCGCTATTGCGCCGCTTCCACCGTGACGGTGCCGGACATTCCGGAGATCAGCTCTTCGCCGGAAACCACTTCGCCCAGTTCATATAGCGAGCCGTTGGCGCCAAAACTGTCGTAGAACATCACCACATCCCCCCACGGCGCGTAGTAGGCCAGAACGCCGGCGCCGCCCTCCGCCAGCGGGACGTCTGTGGTATCCAGCGCCTGGGGTGGATAGAAAATTTTTTCATTGGTGCTGTAGTCCTCCACTTCCACGGTAAGGGGAAGCTGCGCCAGCAGGGCGTCCGCGGCGGCGCTGCCGTTGAGCTGATAGACCACCGTGCCCCTGTCGGACTGTACCGCGATCTGCCGCTCCGTCTGTGTATTTTCCATAGTCTCGCCTCCTTCAAATCCCAATGCATTGACCCAGGCCTTGACATCCGCCTCGGAGGAGGCGGCCTCCTCCTCGTAGCAGTCGAAGATGCTCTCGGAAATATTGGCCTCCGGGGCAGCTTCCGTGATGATCTCCACGCTCCGGGCCAGGCCGCCGGTGCCGTGGGAACAGAACAGGTACACGTCCTTGCCACTGAGGTCGTTTTCTTCCAGGAAGGTCAGCAGGGCCATGGGCACGCCGTACCACCAGTTGGGATAGCCCAGAAATACCGTGCCGTACTGCTCCAGGTTCTCTACACGTTCCGTCAGTTCGGGACGGGCGTCATTTCCCCGTTCCTCATTGGCCCGCTCCAGGCACGCGTCCCAGTCGCTGGGGTAAGGGTCGGTTACCCGGATGGCGAACAGGTCGCCGCCCGTCTCCTCCTGCACCCAGCCGGCCAGCTGCTGCACGTTCCCGGGCGGGACGACGCTGGGGGAGGTGACGGCGTCCACGTCATCGGCCAGGACCGCGTTGTCCGCCCAGGAGAAGTAGGCCACCAGGATCCCGGCGCTTTCCGCTTCCGGCGGCGATGTTTCTTCGCCGGTATCCGGCGTCTCCGGCATTTGCTGGGAAACCGCGCCGGATTGGCTGGGGGGACTGCTGTCCTGCCCCGCCGCCCCGCAGGCAGCGAGGGAAACCGCCATCGCTATGGCCAAAAACAGAGAGAGCAGCTTCTTCATGTACCTTGACCTCCATTGTCCGTACCGCCCTGGGGCGGCTGTTTGGTTTCTCTTGTCTGCATCTATTATAAGAGACAGGCTTTTCCATGTCTAATGCTCATTTTTTATGTTTATTCATGCGTAAAACACATGGATAAAAGAAAAAGCTTCCCAGCCCGGCAGGACTGGGAAGCGTGCCGTAATGTATCCAATTTGTGCTGCGCGTGTTGATTTTTTAGAATCATATGGGAAATATTATTTCCGATTTGCTTTCCTTTTTATCGCCAATAATTTCATGTAATCATCGAATTCGGAAGTGCTGGTTGGCTCAAACATGACCCATTTTCCATCGTGATAGGTTTTCGCCGCGTCATATTGCCTGCAAACGGCATCGGTTAGAGTATTCCGGATTTCTTCAAATTTTGCGCGTTCCTCTTTCCCAAAGATCATCATGAGCCCCATGCAGTTTTCTTTTGCGTAAAGGCAGCAAAGCGTTTTGCCGCCTCTCCGATATTTATACTCGTAAGTCCAGTTTTTTCCACCGGCGTTCCAGATTCGCTCCATGTCGTATGTTTCATCAATTGTCAAACATAGTTTTTGCCAAACTTCAAACAAGGACGGTCCGAGCAATTCCGCCATGGTTGACGGAGATGGTGTACTTTCCAGCATTGCACTCCCTCCAAAAAGTTTTATCATTTCGCGCGAATAACGCCCGCCCCGGCCAGAGGAGCGCCGGGGCCGCCGGAAGGCTCCGCGCTATAACGCAAGGGCATGCTTCGGGCATTCCTCCACGCATTTCATGCAAAGGATGCATTCTGTCGCGTTGCCCTTTCTCCGGGAATTGCTGGGAACCTCCACGTCCATAGGGCACACCCGCTCGCAGGCCCCGCAGGAGACGTATTTTTGCGGATCCACCCGAATGCGGAACAGGGCGAATAGAACTCCATTTTGCCACCTCCGGAACGCAAAGTCCGCTTTCAGGGGAGAGGTTTGCCGCCTCCGGAGAAGCTCAGCGCTTGTCCTTGTCCACGCGCCGGAGGAAGAGGATGCTCAGCGCGATGTACGCCGCCGAGAAGGCCAGCAGCAGCAGCCAAGCCGAGAGCAGGGTCAGCGCCTCCGGGTCTGCCCCGGTGGCCCCGATGGCCATGTACTCCGCCTCCACCCCGGCGTTGGTGTTGGCGATGGCGCAGATGGCGTTGAGGCCCCAACGGCTCAGGGTGAACCAGGAGATGCCCTCCGTCATCCCCTCCAGGGGGAACACCGCCCCGGACATGACCAGCTGCACGATGAGCACGAAGGGCATCACCGTCATGGCCGTGTTCTCGCTGTGGACGATGCTGGAGACCAGTATGGCGATCATATCTGCGGAAAAAACCACCAGAAAGAGCGTGATATAGAGATCCAGGGCCATGGGCAGGAGGAGCCCGCTGTCGGGGAGGTGGTTGAAGTTCTTCAGGCAGACCACCACTGTGACGATCAGTGCCTCCACCGCGCACAGCACCAGCTCATAGACCACATGGGCCAGGATGTAGGAAGAAATGCGCAGCCCCGTGCGGTATTCCCGCTTGATGATGCTCCGCTCCCGGCAGATGGACTGGATGGAGTTGAACAGCCCGATCCACACGCAGGCGCAGACGATGGCGAAGGCGCCGTTTTTCGTGGGGCTGTAGCTGCGGAACATGTCCTCGCTGGTGACCAGGGAGATGATGCCCATGATGATGGCGGTGGAGATGAAGTTTTTCCACTGGCGCTCTGTGGAAAAGAGGCGGAAGCACTTGCCCACATAGACGCGGATCTGGCCCGCCCCGGAGATGTGGCCGGGACTCATCGTTTTCCCTCCTTTTGGGCATAGCGCCGGATGTATTCGTCGGCCAGGCCGTCGCCCCCCTCGTCCCGGCGGTTGATCCGTTTCACGATCTCCTCCAGGTTCCGGGTCTCAAAGTAGGCGCAGGCGTCCTTGGGGGAACCGTAATACACCAGATGGCCGCAGTTGTCCCGGGTGCCCTTGGCCAGGACGATGACCTTGTCGAAGAGGTTGAAGGCCCGGTCCGGGCTGTGGGAGATGACGATGACGATTTTTCCCTTGTCGGCGATGGTCCGGAGGTTTTCCATCAGGGCCCGGGCCATGGTCCCGTCCAGGCCGGAGTCCGGCTCGTCCAGGAAGAAGAGGGCCGGGTCCCCGATGTATTCCACGGCGATGCTCAGGCGCTTGCGCTGGCCGCCGCTGAGCTTGCCCACCAGGGAGTCCCGTTCCCGTTCCAGGCCCAGAAGGTGCATGGTCTGGCGGACCCGGACGTCAAACTCCGCCGGGGAGAGCCGGGCGGGCAGACGCATTTCCGCGGCGTTGAGAAGGGTGTTGTACACCGTGTCGTTCATCCGCAGGAGGTCCTGCTGAGGGACATAGCCGATTTCGTATTTCATCTTTTCGTATTCCGCGTAGATGTCCGTCTGGTTGTAGACGATTTTCCCCTGGGCCTTTTCATAGCCCATGACGGCGTTCATAAAAGTGGTCTTTCCCGCGCCGGAGCCGCCCAGGACCAGCACCATGTT